>JBHACB010000020.1:0-7596 GCA_041854325.1 Porphyromonas sp. | reverse complement strand
GAGATGAGTAGGCCATCGTTGCGCACGAGGTCGCGGTAGCTCTTGGCCTCCTGCATAGCCACGTTGAGGCGATAGAGCACGGTCTTATCCCGATCTATAGGGCCAGTGAAGTCGAGCCCTCCGCGGATGGTGCTGAAGCTCCCGATGCCGAGATTAACCTCTCGGCGCGTCTCTCGTAGGGGTTTCTTAGTTACCATATTGACGGAGCCTCCAGGGTCGGCACTCGATAGAGTGATAGAGCTGGGGCCCTTGATCACCTCTACGCGTTCGATGTTTTGCGTCAGGGGCTGGAGGAAGTAGTACTGGTTGGTGCGCATACCGTTGAGGATCTGCCCCTGCTGGTTTTGCGTTACACCACGTATGTTGAAGTGGTTGTAGAAGCCTACCTGCGTTACGCTACTTGCTCCCTTGATCGCCTCACCGAGCTGGTAGGCCTGGCGGTCGTGGATGAGCTCCTTGGTGATACTCGTTACGACCTGTGGGAGGTCTTTGTTCTTGACCGCTACCTTGGTAGCAGAGAAGGAGTAGTCGCTGATATAGTCCTTGCGATGGCGCCCCACGATCTCTACCGACTGTAGCATCTCGGTCGATTCGCGTATCACGATGGTGCCTAGCTGTACCTTGTCGCCCTCCTTAATCTCTACCTGACGCTGGAGCGTCTCAAAGCCGAGGTAGGAGAACGTCAGGGTATAGATACCAGCCTTGCCGATGTGGAAGTGAAACGCCCCGTGGGCATCGGTCGATGCACCACCACGCTCGGCACGCTCGAGCTGTAGGCGCACATGCACGCCTGCTAGGGGATGTCCCTGTTCGTCGGCTACGACGCCGTGGATAGAGCCCTGCGCATGCAGGGCATGCCCTACTAGTAAGCCTAGGGCGAGGAGGATGTACTTGATTGAGTTCATAGTGCTCTATGTCGTTTGGTTGATGAAGCTCTAGGAGCGTCTGTAGAGACGCCCTCAAGCAGATATTTCTTATATAGTCTTGATGTACAGATCTTGTAGCTCTTGGGCACTGATAGAGGTGGTATCGGCCTCGTAGATGAGCTCGCCCTGGCGCATGATGCCAATGCGCGAGCCTATATTGACAGCGTTGAAGATATCGTGCGTGGCCATGAGGATCCCTACCCCCTCGGCACCTAAAGCCTTGCATAGATGGGCAAACTCCACAGAGGCCATAGGATCGAGGCCCGATGTGGGCTCGTCCATCAGGATGTACTTGGCACGCTTGGCTAGAGCTATGGCGATGCCAACCTTTTGGCTCATACCCTTGGAGTAGTGCGACAGACGCTTGTCGTGAGCCTGCTCGGGCAGATGCACCCGATTGAGAAACCCTCGAAGCTCACTCTGAGAGTAGCGATAGCCTGCTAGGCGACTAAAGAAGTCGAGATTGTCCACACCCGAGAGATCGCCATACAGCTGTACGATCTCGGGGATGTAGGCGAGGTCTTGGGCGAGGCGTTGCCTGTCGCCCACGGAGACGCCATCGATGAGGGCTTCGCCCGAGGTCGGCTTGAGGAGCCCTAGGAAGATGTTGATGGTCGTGGTCTTGCCCGCACCATTTTGCCCCAGTAGGCAGAATATCTCGCCAGCAGAGAGCGAGAGGTTGAGGTTGCGCAGAGCCATATGATCGCCATACTGCTTGCACAGATTGATCGCTTGTAGCATAGGATAAGCGGAATAATGCTTACGATTTTGAATAGTCTTGGTAGGCAAACGCCCCTCCAAGGGAGGGCACTCGTCTCGCCAGCGGTAGAGTATCTTGGGGGCATATCCCTTGCCGAAAGCTCTGCCACTCGCTCGGCAAAGATACAAATTCTCGGGCATGTGATGTCGCTACGAGCTCGCGAGTAAAGAGGAGAGGCATGGCGGAGTCGATTTTTTTGTGTAAGTTTGCACAGACCAACCCTAACTACGACCTCGCAGGCAGTGTCTGTGGGCTTACTTTTCCGTATCAAGAGAGAAGTACGCCTCGGTGTATCCGTATCTGTGGGGAAGCAGTAGGGTATAAGGCGACTTGATATGAAGCAACTAGATCACCAGCATAAAGGGCTCATCGTCCTCTCGGGCGGTATGGACAGCGTCACGCTACTATACCACTACCGCGAGCGCATCGGCATGGCTCTATCATTCGATTACGGCTCCAAGCACAATGCTCGCGAGCTCCCTATGGCCAGTCTGCACTGCGCACGCCTAGGTATTCCTCACATCATCGTTCCCTTAGGCTTTATAGGGCAGTATTTTCGGAGCGACCTCCTTCTCTCGGGAGGCACTATCCCTACAGGGCACTATAGTGGAGACAACATCAAGAGCACTGTGGTGCCGTTTCGCAATGGCATCATGCTCTCGATAGCAGCAGGCTTAGCCGAGAGCCATGGGTACACAGAGGTCTTCATCGCCAATCACTTTGGCGACCATGCCCTATACCCCGATTGTCGCTCGGCCTTCATCGAGCCCATGCGCCAAGCTATCGAAGCTGGTACGACCAACGGCGTACGCATCTCCGCCCCCTACACCCATATCGACAAGGGAGCCATCGCCTCTATCGGCAGGGAGCTAGGGCTCGACTATAGCGAGACGTGGAGCTGCTACCAAGGGCGCGAACGCCACTGCGGGCAGTGCTCGACCTGCCTAGAGCGCATCGAAGCCATGCAGATGGCTGGTATCACAGACCCCACAGAGTATGAAGTATGAGTAGTATAGCACAGACCATCAGACAGGAGCTCGTAGATCGCTTCGTACGCTATGTGCAGATAGATACTCAGAGCGACTACAGCAGTAGTACCTATCCCTCTACGGCTAAGCAACTCGACCTACTGCGCCTGCTGGCTGAGGAGCTACGTGCCCTAGGAGCGAGCGATGTAGAGATGGATACCTATGGCTATGTAATGGCTACGATACCAGCTACAGCAGGGTGCGAGGAGGCTCCCACGCTAGGGCTAATCGCTCATGTGGACACCAGCCCCGATCTAAGTGGTCGAGACGTGCGCCCGCAGCTTATCGAGAGCTATGATGGGGGTGATATTGCCCTAGGGGCATCGGGCTATACACTGAGCCCTGACGACTTCCCTGAGCTCCGTCGGCTAGTAGGGCACGACCTCATCACCACCGACGGTACCACTCTGCTAGGGGCCGACGACAAGGCTGGTGTAGCCGAGATCATGACCCTAGCGAGCTATCTGCTACAGCACCCTGAGTGCCGTCATGGCCGTGTACGCATCGCCTTCACAGCCGATGAGGAGATAGGACACGGTGTGGACTACTTCGATGTAGCACGCTTCGGGGCCGACTACGCCTATACCATGGACGGCAGTGCCGAGGGTGAGCTCGAGTATGAGTGCTTCAACGCAGCCTCTGCCCACGTCCATGCTCATGGACGCAACGTACACCCAGGCTATGCCAAGGGCAAGATGCTCAGTGCCCTCCAAGCCCTGCACGACCTACATGCTCTGCTCCCCGAGAGGGCTAGACCCGAGCATACCGAGGGCTTCGAGGGCTTCTACCACCTCACTCAGATGAGCGGGACGGTAGAGCAGGCCGAGGCGCACTATATCATACGCGACCACGATCGCCAGCTCTTCGAGCACAAGAAGGAGGCGATGCGCCGAGCCATTGTCTTCGTCAATGCCCTCCTAGGCGAGGAGGTGCTACGCCTAGAGCTCCAAGACCAGTACTACAATATGCGAGAGCAGATCGCTCCCCACCCTCAGCTGATAGACTTGGCCGTACGCGCCATGCAGGCCACGGGTATCACGCCTATGATACGCCCCATCCGTGGGGGTACGGATGGGGCTAGGCTCTCATTCATGGGGTTACCCTGCCCCAACCTCTTCGCTGGCGGTATGAACTTCCACGGCCGATACGAGTACGCCTCGGTCGATACGATGAGCAGAGCCGTAGAGATGCTCGTGCACCTCGCTAGGCTATGGGGTGAGGAGGGCAGTAGCTGAGAGTAGCTCCCCCCCTTCTTCCCCCCTCCCCACCAAACCAATTATATGATATGCTTACATTTATTCGACGACTGCTAGCCCTAGCTACGCTCACCCTAGTGGGCCTAGTGAGCTATGCTCAGGAGGGCAACCGATCTATACGAGTGCTCGATGGGCGTACGGGTAGCCCCCTAGAGTCTGTTCACCTGATACTAGGCCCCTCCGTAGGCATCTATACCGATGCCCATGGACAGGCCTCACTGCCTCGCCATATCGGGGCTCATGGCTCTATCATAGTACGCTATATCGGCTACGAAGAGCTAACCCTATCGACCGCCCAAGTACTACGTAGCTCGGGGCCCTACACCATACGCCTACGCGCCGAGACGACCACGCTAGATGCCCTAGTAGTGCAGGGACGACGGCGAGCCGTATCGCTCAGCACCGTTAGCCAGCGCATCGGTGCCGACGAGATACATCGGCAGGCAGGGCGTTCGCTAGCAGACCTGCTGGAGCAGGTCAGTGGCGTCAGCTCTATACGCACTGGGACCAATACGGCCAAGCCCGTCATTCACGGCATGCATGGCAATAGGATCCTCATCGTCAATAATGGCGTGCGCCAGAGCGGACAGCAGTGGGGCGATGGACATGCCCCCGAGGTAGACCTGAGTAGTAGCCATGCTATACACGTCGTCAAGGGTGCCGAGAGTGTTCGCTATGGGTCGGAAGCCCTAGGAGGTATCATCGTCATGGAGCAGAAAGCCCTGCCCTATGGTGCACGACACTGGGCTGGGCATATCAGCTCGCTCTATGGCTCCAATGGGCATCGACACGTCCATACTGCATCGGTAGAGGGGAGCATACCAGGGCTCCCACGCCTAGCGTGGCGCGTGCAGGGCATGTATGCCAATAGTGGCGACCATGCTACGGCACGCTACCTGCTCAACAATACCGGTAGCCGCGAGCTCAACCTCTCGGCTCTCATCGGCTACGATGCGGGGGCACTGCGTATCGAGGGTTTCTATAGTCGCTACGACTCGCGCCACGGCGTCATGCTATCGGCACAGCTAGGGAGTGTAGAGCACTTCCGCGAGCGTATCGCCTGGGGGCGTCCCCTACCCGAGACGCTACAGCCCTTCACACGCAGTATAGGCTATCCCCACGAGCACGTCGTGCACCACACGCTCACTGGCAAGGCTATCTGGCAGACCAACGGCTGGGGGACACTGCTCTATCAGCTCTCCCTACAGCGCGACATACGCAAGGAGTACCGCATCCGGCGCAACTTCAATTCGCACATCCCCGAGGTCGATCTCCTGCTCTCCAACCTCCAGCATCGCCTACGCTGGGAGCATACCTATGGCCACTGGCAAACGGAGCTCGGGGCGCAGTACATCCACACCGACAACCACAGCATACCAGGCAATGGCGTTACGCCCGTCATCCCCAACTACGTGGAGCAGGCCTGGGGTGTGTACGCCGTGCAGAGGTATCATCGCGATAGGCTCACGGCAGAGGCAGGTCTACGCATCGATGGGCAGGCGACCGAGGCCGCAGGATACGATTTCATCGGGCAGTACTACGGGGGGCGACGGACCTTCGGCAACGTATCCTACAGCCTCGGGGCTCACTATAGGGCGAGCTCTCGCCTCACTCTGACGACCAACCTAGGTGTAGCTTGGCGTGCACCACACGTTCACGAGCTCTATAGCAATGGGCACGACCACGGATCGGCCGCTTTCGTCTTAGGCGATAGCACTCTAGCGAGCGAGCAGAGCTACAAGTGGGTCTCCTCGATCTCCTACCGCCACAAATGGATCAACCTAAGCCTCGATGGCTACCTCCAGTGGGTGCATCACTATATCTACGATGAGCCTCAGATAGCCCCCGATGGCACGCCCGAGCTCCGCACGATCATTTCGGGAGCCTACCCCATATTCCGCTACAAGCAGACGCAAGCCCTACTACGAGGCCTCGACCTACAGCTCGAGCTACGCCCTCTGCCCTGGCTCTCCTATTCGCTCACTACGGCACTTATCTATGCCAACGAAGCTCGTACCGGAGCCTACCTCCCCTTCATCCCCCCACTGAGGATCGACCAGCAGGTCAGCCTCACCCTCGGGACGTGCTGGGGATGGAAGCCTCGCCTAAGCATAGGGCATCGCTTCGTAGACAAGCAGAGACGCTTCGAGCCGACCAAGGATCTACTCCCCTACACCCCCGATGCCTATCATCTGCTGTCGGCAGAGCTCTCCTTGGAGCGTGGCCTAGGCTCCCGTAGCAGGCTCCGCATCGCTCTAGGAGGCGACAACCTCCTCAACCACGAGTACAAGGAGTACACCAACCGTGCTCGCTACTACAGCCACGACCTAGGGCGCGACCTGCGCCTATCGCTCGGCTGGCACTTCTGACGAACCCAAACAACCACTTAATTATACTAACTTAACATTTTCAGATTATGACAAAGCTAAAGCAATGCCTCGGCCTAATGCTGGGAGCTCTGGCTCTCGGTCTGCTAGCACCTTCGTGCGCCAAGGACACGCCCGTCAAGCCCATTGACGAGGGCAAGAACAAGCTTCACGAGGACCCCTTCCGCGCGGAGATCATCCTACAGGAGGGCCGCCTCAAGGCTGGTGCCTCGTTCGACGGCAAGACGACCCTCGCCAGCTTCGAGCCCCAAGGACAGGCTCAGGTCTTCATCCGCGACGAGGGCAACCCAAGCCCCTCGGGGAGCGTCAAGCGATTTGAGGTCAAGAGCCTCAAGGATGCTCCCGATGTGGTCTATTCGCTCGTAGTCAAGTACTACAACCGCGATGGCAAGGAGATCACCCACCAGTTCATCGACAACAAGCAAGATCAGATCCACCAGCACTTCTTCTCATGGTACGATGGGGGAGTGCGTGTACGTGACGCCAAGCGTCTCCCCTACGACTATCGCTATGCCGATACTACGCCTTGGGATAGCCCTACGGGGGCCTTCACAGGCGATACCAATCCGCTTGGCTTCAAGGGGCTCATACGCTTCACCAAGCCAGGCGTGTCGTTCGATCTCTCGGTCGATCTGATGCACCACCCTACCTCCAAGTATCAGCGCGATGGCAAGGCATCGCCCTTCTACTCGCCACATCCCTCTATCGGGTCGGTAGCTACGTGGGACATCAATATCAAGGTGCCCATCGTCATAGCAGGTACCAAGGAGGAGGATACACCTCAGGAGCCTTCGCCTCAGGAGGGTAAGGGGCAGGCCGCCAAGGCAGAGCTCCGTATCGTCGAGGGACATATGCATGGCGAATATGCTTTTCATCAAAACCTCTACCCCAAAGAGATGAAGTACCTACCCCTCGATCGCACGCTCGTCTTCCACTTCCGTGGCGGTACGTGGGTAGCTGACAGCAAGAACCCCAAGCAGATCAACCTACTTAGTGGCGAGCACTCGACCTATGGACTCTCACTGCGCTACTACGATGCTCAGGGTGTAGACATCACTCACCTCTATGCTCCAAACGAGGCTGGCAAGAAACATCAGCACTTCTTCGTACCGGCCAACATACGAGCTACATTCGATGGAGCTGTCGTCGCTGATGATAGCGACCCAGCCAAGATGATGCGTTTCGTCTACTGCGATACATCGCCTTGGAACAAGAGCAACAAGTTCGACAAGGCACGCT
>JBHACB010000019.1:0-29259 GCA_041854325.1 Porphyromonas sp. | reverse complement strand
CCCACGCTAGCAAGCCGGCGGCGAACCTCTCCCTTGGCACAGTAGGTCGTCAGCACAGCCCCTGGACGACAGTGGGCGTAGAGCGTAGCGAAGACAGAGGCCTCCCATAGGTGGGGCTGCGCCTCGGGCGAGAAAGCATCGAAGTAGATCACATCGACTCTATGGCTAGGCACGAAAGTCTGTATATCGGCCCGACACTTGCGGAGTACGAACCATGGGCTGAGCGACACCTCTACCTCCCATGGTGCTGTGTGTATCCCCTGCAGGAGGAGTGTCGCCTCGTGTATATCACCGACATCGAAGCTCAAGGCCTCGTAGACCTCGGGCTCTAGAGGATACTGCTCTACCGTGGTGTAGACGATAGGGTGCCTATGCTCCCTCGCCCACTGGGCTGTGAGTAGGGCATTGAGCCCCGTACCCAGCCCTAGCTCTAGCAGGTGTAGTCGCTGACCCTCAGGGATCTGCGAGGCACGATACTCGAGGGCGTGCCCGATGAAGATGTGCCGACTCTCCTGTACAGCCCCGTGAATGGAGTGATAGTGCTGGTCGAAGCGTGGGGCATAGAGCGTGGGGCTACCATCTTGGGTGGCGACTATCGTAGGGCGGTAGGGCATGGGCTATAGGGCTATGGAGTGGATAGCTTGGATAGGTGTGGCTGCACGAGCTGCCATAGGGCGATGCCTGCCGCCACACTGACGTTGAGCGAGTGTTTCGTGCCGTATTGGGGTATCTCGATACATCCGTGGCAGAGGTCTACGACACTCTGCTGGACGCCATGCACCTCATTGCCCAGTACTAGGGCATATCGCTCGTGAGGCTGTACCTCCACAGCCTCGAGCGATAGGCTACCATGAGCCTGCTCGAGAGCATAGACCCGATAGCCCTCGAGGCGAAGGGCATCGATGGCATCGGGAGTATCAGCTACGTAGCTCCAGGCCACGCTGTCTTCGGCACCGAGAGCCGTCTTGTGGATGTCGGGGTGTGGGGGGCAGGCAGTGATACCACAGAGGATAATACGCTCTATCCTAAAGGCATCGGCAGAGCGGAATACCGATCCGATATTGTTCATACTACGGACGTTGTCGAGCACCAGCACCAGAGGCACCTTGTGGCTAGTGGCGAAGTCCTCCAGCGAGAGACGCTCTATCTCCGTTATCTTGAGTTTTTTCATATCAATACGTGGCCTAATCGATCGCCTCGCCCTGCTCAGGCTCTGTAGGCGAGGGCTGTAGTGTGGGAGGTGCGGTAGCCGAGTGCATCTGCAAGCTATCTGTACGTGTGGGCTGAGGACGTCTAGGGGAGCGGAAGATGTCGCTTAGGCGGTCGAACCGCTGGCGAAAGAGCACACCGAAGCCCTGCGTCATGAGGCTCTGACGCAGGTATTGGTACATGTTGTTGTACTTGTTGTAGCCCTTGAAGCGAAGCGAGCCCGAGCGATTGAGCTTGTATTCGATGTCAAACTCCCCGAGATAGGTATTGTTGAGGTACAGGTTGTCGTGGTAGCCTATATTGCCACTGACCAGTAGCCTATTGCCCAGCCAGCTCCCCGAGAAGAGAAGCTCGATGTCGGTGTCGTCAAATGCCGTATTGCGCGTCTTGATACTCGTCCCTAGACGAATGGTCTTGCTTAGGTTGCCCAGCAGGTACGAGAGCTGTTCGCTGATAGCAGAGCTGGCGGCCGCCGTCCAGCTATCGGTAGTAGCCGTAGAGCGTGTCGCAGACTCCTCGGTATAGAACTTCCCCAAGGCGATCAGATAAAGCATCTGGCGCGTTACGGCATCCTGCGTATTGAGCAGAGCACGCACACGTCGCTCGATGTCGCTATCGACCCCAGGGAGCTCTAGGGCGAAGTTGATGTCGGGGTGCGAAATGCTACCACTGAGCCCTAGGATACAGTGTACAGGGATATTGGTGCGCCCTGCCATGGCAGACAGGCCCTCATCGAGGTCGGAGATATTGGCCGTGAGGGCATAGATGGCACTCAGGGCGACATTGGCCTGTGTAGGGTTGCCACGGAACTGGATCTGCCCTCCCTCGCGTAGCGAGAAACGCTTGTGCGCAAGCTGCTCGAAGCGGAAGGTGAATACCCCATCGAGCACCGATAGTGTACCATACACCTCGGCTTCCCCCTGGCTAGGAGCGTTGATCTGGAGGTCGCCCTCGGCACGTCCACGTATCTCGTTGGACATATCGGTCGCTAGCCTAATGCCCAAGTGAGCCTCGGGCGTAATGGTAAGGCGTAGCTGCATATCGATAGGGCTCGATGTGCCCACCACCTCGGTAGGATCGGCAGGCTGCGCCTCGAGGGTGCTGTAGGGCCGTAGGCGAGTGAAGCGCATCACCTGCTCGTCTTTGCCTGCCGTAGTGGGGTTGAAGTCGAGTGTGAGCTCCGTGCCTCGCTCACTCCTTAGCCCGACGTCTATATTGAGGCGGTCGGCTCCACCGCGTATCGTAGCGTTACCACTAGCGTAGGCTGTGCCATAGACGGGCATATCCTTGGGCGTAGTGGTGCGCAGTACCAGCATGCGGTCGAGCTGGCGGGCGCGCAGGTCGAGATCGAAGGCATCGAAGTAGCGGTGCCTAATCTCGCCGATGAGTAGCCCCGTATGTCCGTAGGCATCGCGCAGACGAATGCTATCGAGGAGGATACGCTCGTCCTCGAGATGTAGCTGGTGATCGAAGTAGTAGCGTGTGCCTAGTACCTTGATCCCTACCTCACCATGCTCTACCTGTGCCGTCCCCGACACCGTAACGCCATCGTCGAAGAGGCCATGCAGGCGCATCTCCCCCGTACCATAGCCCTTGAGGCTATCGAGGATGTTGTCCATAAATCGCCCGACGAAGCTCACATCGAGGCTGTCTGCAGCGAAGCGGAGGTCGATACCAGCCCCATCGGTAGGCTTGATCCAGCCGGCCACCTTGCTCTGCCCTCCATGGGGCTGGCGCACATCGCCCAGCAGGCGTATGAGGAGGTCTTCGCTATTCCACGACAGCCCTACGTCTATGCCACCAGCGTTGTGCCCGAGGATATGAAAGCCTGGGCTCGTTACTTGGGCATTGGCTTGTATCGTGCCGTTGAGCATAGAGGCGCGCACCGTCCCCGTGAGGTCGGTGTCGAGGAGGTCTAGCTCTACACCCACGGCCTCTAGGATGTAGCGCAGGTTGATGTTCTGTATATCGACGTTGAGCCCCTGCGTCATACCCATACCTAGGCCTCCCTCGGCTTTGATGCGACGGCCTTGTGTGGAGAGCTGTAGCCCCTCGAGACGCACCAGCCCACTGCCTAGCCATATCTGCGCAGGCTCTATATCCCAGTAGGCGGTATGGATACGCAGGCGCGAGGGGAATATCTGAATGGTCGCATGGAGGTCGCGTAGCGAGCGCAGGGTAGGAGTCGGGGCACTCAGGTCCCCCGTGAGATGCAGACGCCCGTGCTCGCTCCCATCGGCATCGAGCCCGAGGTCTATCCAAGCCCTTAGGCTATTGCCCTGTACCTGTAGCCTAAGGCCTGCTCCCGAGAACACGCCTCCGCCTGCCAGCGTAGCGTCTGTCGATAGCTCTGCACCATGCTCATGCACGTGGAGGCGTGTATCGCGTAGCTCGTGCCCTGCCAGCAGCAGCCTATCGGCCTCGAGGGTAGTAGTAAGGCTATCGCCTCCAGCGCCATAGTGCCCCGACAGCACTAGGCGACCTGGCACCTCTATCGGTAGATCTAGCACTGTGCTCAAGTGGCGCGGGATGCTATCGAGATGCGCCACCAGCTGTATATCGGTATCCTCGTGCTGCTTGTCGAGGCGTGGGGCGAGGCTCTGTAGGATAGGTACCTGCCGACAGAGCCCATGCAAGAGTGTCTGAGGCAGGAGGCTTAGGCGGTAATGCCCATGCAGGGCCAGTGCCCCCCAAGGTGCCGACAGGGTGATATGACGATCGTGGTAGTCGCCTATCATGCTTAGGCGCAGACCACCTAGGTCAATAGGGCTACTGGGCGTGCGGATGAAGAGCTTGGGCAGATGTACCCACACCTCTGCACGGTCGAGGTCGAGCCTACTGACAGAGAGCTCTCCCTGCACACCTAGGTGCTGTATCTCGCTCGATAGTGCCTCGGGCGAGGGAACCACCTCGCGGGCTATCTCGGCCTCCGAGATCTGTAGGCGCAGGTCGCGTATGCCCTCGGGAGCCACGGCAAACTGCCCCGTGGCGTGTAGGCTAGCTAGAGGATCGTCGGCATCGAGGGAGACGAGGTACTGCCCTCGTCCTCGGCTCTCCGCACTAGCACGTATCCCCGTGTAGGTATGGCCTGCTACATCGAGGCGCCCTAGGTCTACACGTGCATAGCCAGCCCCCATGGAGGTAGGCGGGCCGAGTGGTATATCACAGTCGATGCTCCCAGCCAGATGCTCTAGGCGTAGCCCCTGGGGCATAAGGGGGGTGAGGTCGAAGCCTTGGGTCTCGAGGCGAGCCTTGATACGCTCTACAGAGCCATGAGGCAGGGTGATGACACCCTCGCTAAGCCTCCAGGCACCGAGCTCGGTAGTGAGCGTCCCCGTCGTCGTCAGGTGATGATCGGGGGCAAACTCTAGGTCGCCCTCGTACGACACTCGTCCGAGGGCAGAGGCCGTACCGATCGCTTCATTCCCCAAGACCTGCCCTAGGGCTTGTGTCAACTCCGGTGCCAGCTGTATCGATAGTGCCGACGCATGTAGCCCCTCGACAGCCTCTCCCGATCGTCCCAAGCCTACGCTTACCTCTCCACGCACTAGGGCCATGTCGCCTAGCTCTAGGCGTAGGCCTTGGGTGGTAAGGCGTGTAGGTAGACGGTGCACCTGCGCCTCGAGCACTAGTCGCTCGGCCTCTAGAGGTGCGAGCTGAGGTATGAGAGGCGCGAGGTCGCCTAGCAGTAGCGAGCAGGTGTCTATCTCTAGGGCGGAGAGCATCGCTAGCCCCCGACGACCGAGCTGTAGCTCCACACACGGCAGGGCAATGGTGCTATTGGGAAGACGCAGGTCGAGGTCTGTGAGCTCGAGGCGTCCATCAGCGAAGTGTACGCCCGAGGCGAGGTGATCGAGGCGAAAGCCCTGAGGTGTGCCAAACTTTAGTTCGTCGAGCCACCCCGACACTTCCCCTGCCTGCACCTCCAGCAGGCTTACCATTAGGTCTAGGTCGCGGATACGGTACTCGACAGCCCTATTGCGGCTATAGCTGGCCTGAGCATTGCGCACGAGTATGTTGTTGATGTTGAGGTGCAGGCTCGCATCGTCTTGCTTGGGGTTGCTGAGGGCAGCTATGATGTGGTCGATATTGTGCCTATGAGCCGTGGTATCGTAGTCGATGTGTAGATCTACATCGAAGAGGCGTATCGAGGTGATCAGCACCCTATCGTGCACGATGAGCTCATATAGATCCATACCGCCTAGGATACGCCGAGCCTGGAGGATAGGGAGGCACTCATGATCCTGTATCGTTAGGCCGTCGAGGCTGACATTGCGCCACCCCTCCATGCTAACGCGCTCTATGGATACAGGTGTAGCCAACAGCTCAGACAGGGCTTCACTAGCCCGATGGCCAGCCCAGCGCTGAACCGATGAGATACGCAATAGTAGGCTAGGCAATAGATACAGCACCACGAGGACGGCTGCCACGATCGTTAGCCTCCGCACCCACTTGATTATACGCTTGTCAAACTGCCATTTGGCCATACCACACTATCCAAACATTGTGCGAGCGAGCCTCAACCACACCTACGCCACGAGCTCGGTATCGCTATCCTCAAGTCGAATACCGCCATTGGATGCTCGTGTCGCCTAGGGCCAAGACCGCACATTGCACACAAAGATACATCAATACTCACAACTCTGCATGCTCCCTGCCATATACCACGAGAGGCAACCACCCCTAGGGTGAACGAGGCGAACACCCTAGGGATGCCGAACGAAAGGCCTAGGGTGTTCGCCTCGTTCACCCTAGGGCTACTGCTAGCTCTCCATACGGCACCCGTATCAGCGCCCCGATCCTTTGGGAATATCCTACGAGAAAACGCTAGAGACAATATATTTGATATATCCCCCTACGTACACGGCCTATATGAGGACGACACGTAGGGAGGGGGCAAATGGGGGGAGCTAAGGGACGTGCAGAGGCAAGGCTCCCCTACCCTAGCCCTAGGGCGAATACCTCTGACGACGGACATGTTTATTTGTGTTAATAGGCCATACGGAGCACATAGCACCCTCTACAGCCCTAGTATATGGCTCCGTAGGACGGCTAGAGGTGGCGACAATGAGGCAAAACATTGGGGCGACGTGTAGCCTATTTGCATTTGTTTTCGTAAATTTGTGGAGTATTTGCCCCGACATGGGGGAAGAGACGATAGAGACAAATATTCAAACGTTAGTAATATATGAAACAGGCTTTAGCTTATGTACCACCGATCATAGCCTCCACAGCGAGCAAGCTGTGGATCGAAGCTCTCGAAGAAGCCAAGGAGCTACACGAGGCAGGCAAGTATATCGAGTCGGTGCGCCGATTTATCGATGGCCTAGGGCGCGACTTTAGGGCTCAGTATGGCAATGCAGATAATACCGTATTTGTCCTTCCCCACGGATCTATCCTCGTCAAGGTAGAGCTCACACCCGAAGAGTTTCGTCTCTCGGCCGACTTCCTACGGATCCCCTCTGAGGGTGGCGTGCCTATGCTTCGGCAAGTGGCTGAGCTCAACACGCGTAGGCTGATGCTAGCACGCTTCGTCAAGCATGGCGATACGCTGAGCCTGGAGTATCACTGCCCTATAGCCGAGACGCACCCATACAAGCTATACGGGCTATTCGGCAACGTCTGCTATATCGGCGACCAGTACGACGACGAGTTCTGCTCCAAGTTCGGAGCCGAGCGTATCTACACGCCACAGATTACCCCCTACCCCGCCGAGCGCGTGGAAGAGATCTATGCAGCTCTACAGCAGACAGGACGCTTCGCCCTCGAGACGGTGCGCGAGTTTAGTAGCGAGCGCAACCACTCTGCGGCCTGGCTCACCATCTCGACAGTGTTCCTACAGTTCCTCTACTACGCACACCCCAAGGGAAGCCTCGAGGCAGAGGTGGACAAGGCTCTCAATGACCTCGACGACAACCTGCCCACGAGCGAGCAGGTGATACGTGCCGTGGCCGTGCTCGAGGAGCTACTGAGCCGATCGAGCCAAGACCTAGCCAAGGATCTGTACTATGCACAGACGCTATCGTCGAGCAAGCGTCGCTCATCGCTACAAGACATCCAGGAGAGCCTAGAGAAGGGCTACGAGGAGGCCACCCAGTCCATCCAGTCGGGCAACTACGAGCGTGTAGTGGTACGCCTGCTACACGTCTACTATCGTGCCTATCACCACTTCGATATGCAGACCGACATCGACCATGTACTCTCGTCGGCCCTGCGTGCTGCCGGAGGCAAGGGCGTCGAAGAGGCCAGCCACATCCTCTACAGGGCCGTCAGAGGTATTATGAATGGTCAGCTACTGGTAACGCCATCCGCTCCAGGAGCTGGCGATAGCTGGGGAGCACTCTGGGAGCGGATCGTGCAGTTCTTCAAGAAGCTAGGAAAATAACTACAAAAACAGACATATAGCGTATGAATCAAGATATATTTAAGGTCATACACAAGGTAACTCACTCCGGTGGGTCGGGTAGTTGCTTCTACCTCCGCAAGCACAACCTCTTCGTTACCAACTATCACGTCGTAGAGGGCTTCCAAGAAGTGGCCGTGCACGACCGCGATCGCAACCCCTATCTGGCCAAGGTGGTGCTCGTCAATCCGACACTCGACATAGCTCTGCTCAAGGTCGATGCCGACTTTGCCCACCTTCCCGAGATAGAGCTAGCGCGCGACGAGTCGCTGAGCATAGGGCACAAAGTCTTCGTAGCAGGCTACCCCTATGGCATGCCCTTCACCGTAACGGAGGGGACGGTGTCGTCGCCCAAGCAACTGATGAAGGGGCGCAACTACATACAGACCGATGCGGCCGTCAATCCAGGCAACTCGGGCGGGCCTATCTTCAACGAGGCTGGCGAGGTAGTGGGCGTTACGGTAAGCAAGTTTACCGATGCCGACAACATGGGCTTCGGGATACGTGTCGAGGATCTGCGCCACCTGCTATCGACGATAGACAACCTCGATAGAGAGGGGTTCCATGTGCAGTGCTACAGCTGCGATATGCACATCCAAGACAAGACCGAGTACTGCCCTAGCTGTGGAGAGAAGCTGGCGACCGATGTCTTTGCCGTGCGCCAGCTGTCGCCCCTAGGAGAGTTCTGCGAGGAGGCCATAAGTGCCCTGGGGATCAACCCCGTGATAGCACGCGATGGCTTCGAAGACTGGACGTTTCACAAGGGGAGTAGCGAGATCCGCCTCTTTGCCTACGACAACAACTTCCTCTTCTGCGTCTCTATCCTCAACCTACTACCCAAGACGAACGTGGAGCCTGTGCTCAACTATCTCCTCGAGCAGGACTTCCACCCCTACAAGTTCGGGCTCGACGGCCGTGAGATCATCATGGTGTACCGCACTCACCTGACCGACATCACCGATGCCAGCCGAGAGCGTATCAAGCAGTACATCATAGCTATGGCGGAGAAGGCTGACGAGCTCGACAACTTCTTTGTAGAGACCTTCGGGTGCGAGTACTCGGAGTACAGCAAGGTAGACAACGACAAATCCCATATCGACTAGACGATAGGACGGAGAGAATGAACATCCAACGACTTTATCCCCTGACCTTCGAGCCTCTACTCAAGGAGATCATCTGGGGAGGGCAAGACATCCGCCCCTTCAAGGGGCTAGCCCCCAACGATCAGCGTATAGGTGAGAGCTGGGAGATCTCGCACGTGGACGACAACTACTCGGTAGTCGCCTCGGGCGAGCTACGCGGGCGCAACCTCGACGAGCTACTACGTACCTATGGCGATAGGCTCGTGGGGCGTAGCGTACGCCAGCGCTTCGGTGAGCGTTTCCCCCTGCTCATCAAGTTTATCGATGCGCAGGACAACCTCTCTATACAGGTACATCCCGATGATACGCTCGGTATGAAACGCCACAATTCCTTTGGCAAGACGGAGATGTGGTACGTAGTGAAGGCATCGCCTACGGCACGCCTCTATAGTGGCTTCCGCCTACAGTCGAGCCCCGAAGACTACGTCGAGCGCATTAGACAGGGTACCATCATGGAGGCCATGCAGGAGTATCAGGTAGAGGCCGGCGACGTCTTCTTCCTGCCTGCTGGGCGTGTACATGCTATCGGAGCAGGGTGCTTCGTGGCCGAGATACAGCAGACGAGCAATATCACCTACCGCATCTACGACTACGACCGCACCGACGCCTCTGGCAGCAAGCGCGAGCTACACACCGAGCTGGCCAAGGAGGCTATCGACTACACGCTACTGCCCGACTACAGGACGCACTACGAGGCACGTAGAGACGAGGCGACACATCTGGTTACCTGTCGCTACTTCGAGACCAACCTGCTCGACCTAACCAGCCCTATGGAGCGAGACTGGGCTAGCCTCGATAGCTTCGTCATCTATATCGTGATGGAGGGGGCACTGACCCTCGTAGACGATGCAGGCTATCGTGTGGAGCTACGCCAAGGGCAGAGTGTGCTAGTGCCAGCCGAGGCTACTAGCGTGCGCCTAGAGCCTGCACCGCAGTGCAAGGTCATGGAGACCTATATCCCACAGGCATAGGCTACACAGGGAGGCTATGGCCAAGCTCTACTACTCGATCAAGGAAGTGTCTCGACAGCTGGGGGAGCCCATCAGCACGCTCAAGTATTGGGAGCGGGAGTTCCCTCATCTACGTCCGCGCACCACGGCTGGCGGTACACGGCAGTACACACAGCGCGATGTAGAGGCTGTGCGTACCGTGCAGCGTCTACTGCGCGACCGACAGCTCACGATAGAGGGGGCGCAGAGCGTGCTACGCCAGCGTCGCCCTAGCCTAGAGCTACGGGAGAACTCGATAGCACGCCTAGAGTCGAGCCTAGGGAAGCTCAAGGCTCTGCACCGCCAGCTCCTCTCGTAGCTAGCCCTATCCTCAAGCAGACAGCCCCGCATCTCAGAGGAGATGCGGGGCTGTCTGCTTATATCAGGTGGGGCTGTAGGGGCCTAGAAGGTGAACTTGATCCCTGCATAGCCACTGCGAGGTGTCGTAGGCCCATAGATATAGGCACTATCGCGGTCGGGGCCAAAGTCGTAGTCGCTCTGGAAGGCGTTGAAGAGGTTGCTCACGCCAGCGAAGAGCTGTAGCGACGTCTTGCTAAAGAGGCGCAGGTCATAGGATACCTTGGCTCCTAGGTCAAAGAACGCCTTGGTGCGCACGAGCTCGTCCCACTGAGGCGAGGCCATAGCCTGTGTACCGCCAGACATGATGGGGCTACCATTGGCATCCACAAGGCCGAGCTCGAAGCCCTCTATGCGCTTGCCAGCAGCGATGGCTGCGCGGTCGGTAACAGCCGATCCCTGCCCCCACACGACGGCATGAGGTGTCCACATACGGCCAGTGTAGGTACCTGTGAGGGAGATATTGAGGGGCTTAACGGGGTTGAGCCCTATGGTGAAGTAGCCGTACACCGAGGGGGTGCGAGTGATCTCCTTGCTTGTCATCGAGATAGTCTGTGCCTCGCCATCAGCGTTGGCCGTGGTTACGAAGTCGGAGCCGTCGGCCTTGGGCGTATAGTTGAGGTAAGCATCTTCATTGGTGCCTAGGGAGGCGATCATGTGGCGTGTACCCCACTCTTGGTTGGTGTCGTACTTATTGCTCGTTAGGGTGAGGCCTGCCTGCACCTGTAGCCAGCGGTAGGCGAGCTTGGCCTCGAGGTTGAGGCCGTAGACGGTAGCTGCCGAGCTCACGCGGTTGCCATTGTCATCGAGGCCGTAGTTATTGCGCGTGAAGTAGGTGATGCCGTTGCGCGAGCCAGTCTTGTTGTTGGTGAAGACATCGAGCAGGCGCGTATAGAAGCCCTCCACGAGCAGGTTGATCTGCGTCTGCTCACCTAGGCGGAAGTACATATCGCTACTTACGCTGAAGGCGTGCGAGATCTCGGGCCTGAGGTCGGGGGCATTGTCTACACGCTGAGCTTCGCCATTGACTACACCCACATGGAGGTCTTCGTCGAAGACCTGTGGTGCACGGAAGCCCTTGGCATAGGTGGCGCGGAGGTTGATGTTGTCGGTGGGGTTGTAGCGGAGGGTAGCGCGAGGGCTCAGGATCATATCCCTAACGGCCGAGTTCTGATCGAGGCGAGCACCGAGGAGCAGGCTCCAGCGGTTGTTCTTCCACTCGATCTGAGCAAACTCGCTGACGTTGCGTATCGTCTGATTGATCGTGGGCGATAGAGACTCGCCCCCATGGCCACCATTGAGGTAGTCGTCGGTGTACCAGCGGCGTATGGCCATCTCATCGTGGAGCCAGTCGTGGACGTATTCGGCTCCTACTAGGAGCTGTGCAGGCATGAAGAGCAGACGTTCAAAGTCGTACGTGTACTGACCGCCTGCTACCCACGTGAAGCCCTTGGAGAGGCCATTGTTGATCCCGAAGTCGGAGGGATGTATGGGGTAGCCTATCTCGCCAGCCTTCTTGCCTGGTATCTCGTTGCCATTGATGTCCTTGGCATTGGGCTCACCGATACCACCATAGTAGCTACGACGACGTATGATCTGAGCCGAGGTATAGAGCTGTAGGTGGTGCTTGTAGCCTGGGGAGAAGAGGTCGTACTTGAGGTTGCCGCTATACACCGAGTGGCCTGTGCTCTCCGATACGCCAGCGATGTGATCGGGCCAGTCGATGTGGTCGCCCCCGCGACGGTCTTCATTGAATGTATGTATCTCGCCCGTGAGCTTGCTCAGGTCGCTGGGGCGGATGTAGCCACGGAAGCCGAGTGCACGAGCATCGATACGACCTAGCTCGCTATAGCCATCGCCATTGATGTCGTGCTCCTTGCGGTAGCGCGCCTGACCGAAGATCATGGCACCAGCACGGGAGTCGTCGCTGACGAGAGAGGCATTGAAGCCTACGTTGTTGTCGAGGCTCTTGAAGCCCGTCAGACCGAGCGACTCGCTGAAGCTAACGCTATTGGCCAGAGGCTCGCGTGTGATGATGTTGATGACCCCTGCGATAGCTGATGAGCCGAAGAGGGCAGAGCCTCCACCACGCACCACCTCGACGCGGTCGATCATGTTCGTCGGTATCTGCTCAAGGCCGTAGACACCAGCGAGCGAGCTCATGATGGGGCGGCTGTCGATGAGGATCTGCGAGTAGCGACCATCGAGGCCATTGATACGCACTTGGTTGAAGCCACAGTTTTGGCAGTTGTTCTCGACACGCACACCAGGCTGGAAGATAAGTCCCTGAGCGAGGTTGTTGGCATTAGCGGCCTCGAAGGTCTTGTTGTCCACCACATTCACTAGGGTGGGGGCGAGGCGTCGTAGCGTTGCCTGACGATTGGACGACACCACCACGTCATCGAGCCGTATCTCGTCCTCTACGGCCTCGAAGTTGATCTCTAGTGTCTTACCGGCCTGTACCTCTACGGAGCGCTCTTGGCTCTTGTAGCCGAGGCCTCGCATCACTAGCGTAATGCTACCAGGCTTGAGGTGTCTGAGGTAGTAGTGTCCGGTAGCATCGGTACCTGTGCCGAAGGTCGTCCCCTTGATGGCGATAGTCATACCAGCGAGGTGCTCACCCGTCTTGCTGTCCACCACGTGCCCCACGATGTTGGCATCACTGGGGCTACGACGCTGGGGCTCGCTCTCAGCACGAGCCACGAGGGCCCCTAGGCCGAGCACGAAGAGTAGCATAGACTGCTTGAGCCACAGATGTAAATTTCCTTTCATATTCAATCTAGTTGGTTTGTACACTTGCGTTCATTGCGCGGGAGCAAAAGTACAGACTAATGTCTGCACTTCACGGACTTATGTACGCAAATTACCTACACCTAGGTAGTCTGCCAGGGAGTATTACCTAGGGATAGGTATTCGGGGTGGGAGGCTATGCCTACACCGCCCAACGAGGAAGCCCTAGGGTGAACGATACGATCGCCCTAGGGCAAACAAACGGCAACCCTAGGGCGAACGGGGCGTTCACCCTAGGGCAAACAAACGGCAACCCTAGGGCGAACGGGGCGTTCACCCTAGGGCAGAGAGCGAGGATGGGCTAGGCTATCGGGAGGCGTCTATCCCTAGAGGGTGGGCGAGGTGGTGCGCAGGCGCGCGAGATATAGGCTTAGTCGAGAGACAAAATGCCTCTTGCTCAGCCCGAGGTAGGTCGATAGGATGTAGAGGTAGTGGCGCATATAGTGCCTCAGACCGAGAGGCGGAGAGGCCGTTCGGGCTCTGTAGTAATAGTAGGCATCGGTATAGGGGTGCCCGCAGCGTACGAGCCATGGCTTGTGTCGGGCGGTAAAGTGAACGATATAGGGGCGTGGGCGCAGAGCCTTGATAGTGGCATGGTGTGGGGCTGAGGCCTCGTAGTACCAGTGGCTATAGTAGACCTCGAGCACGTTCCACTGGAGCGAGATGTAGCGTACCGAGCCTCGTAGCACGGCATTGAGCACATCTTGGTCGGCATACCTAAGCTGCTGGGCATGGGTCTGTAGGTACCTACGACAGAGGGTGCCTATGCCGTGCTGACGCCAGTAGTCGAGGTTGATGAGTAGCACCCCTGCATTGAAGTATGGCTCGCTAGGCTCAAACCCCAAATGGGTAGCATCGGCGATCCCATAGTCGCGCACCACCGCCGTAGACCTATCTGTGAGGTCGTGGTGCCATAGCTCACCTAGGTCGTGGCGTACGATGAGGTCGCAGTCGAGGTAGAGCACGCGCGAGAGGCTATGGGGAAGGATTTCGGTGATGAAACAGCGGCTGTAGGTAGAGATAGATATGCGCTGATCGCGGGGGAGGGCAATGCCACTATAGAGCTGAGGATCGAGGTCGTAGATAGAGAGCTGGGCACCGAGGCTCTGTGCAGTATGGCATAGGAGCTCACGCTGATGAGCCGATAGCTGATTGGCGAGTATATGTATATGTATGCGAGTGCTAGGGCTACTGATCACGGCCGAGGCGATAGTGGTGGCGCAGTGGCAGGCATAGCCGTCGTCGGTGCCAAGTGCTAGGTGTATGGTCTGTCTGCTCATAATGATAATGACGGGCGCTACAGAGGGGACGCTCACAGCATTGTGGCGACAAAGATAGCACAACAATTAGTATCTTTGTAGATCTATAAGCATCAGGACAAATGAACAACTCGTTTGACATAAGAGATACTCGCCTAGGGGCCGAGGAGCAGGAGCTGGACTATGCCCTGCGCCCTCTGTCGTTCGATAGCTTTAGTGGGCAAGACAAGGCCGTGGGCAACCTCAAGATCTTCGTCGAGGCGGCCAAGATGCGTCGCGATGCCCTCGACCACGTACTACTCTATGGCCCCCCTGGCCTAGGCAAGACGACACTCTCGCATATCATCGCCCACGAGCTAGGCGTAGGGATCAAGATCACCTCGGGCCCTGTGCTAGACAAGCCTGGCGATCTGGCAGGCCTGCTGACCTCGCTCGAGCCCAACGACGTCCTCTTCATCGACGAGATACACCGCCTAAGCCCCATAGTGGAGGAGTACCTCTACTCGGCTATGGAGGACTACCGCATAGACATCATGCTCGACAAGGGCCCCAGTGCCCGCAGCATACAGATAGACCTCAACCCCTTCACCCTCGTAGGGGCTACGACACGCTCGGGGCTACTGACAGCACCTCTACGGGCACGCTTCGGCATCAACCTCCATCTAGAGTACTACGACATGCCTACGCTAGCACGCATACTGCTACGATCGGCGAGCATCCTCGAGGTGCCCTGCACCCACGAGGCCGCCGTGGAGGTGGCAGGGCGTAGCCGTGGCACGCCACGTATCGCCAATGCTCTGCTGAGGCGCGTGCGCGACTTTGCACAGGTCAAGGGCAACGGCACTATCGATAGCGACATCGCCTGCTATGCCCTCGAGGCCCTCAATATAGATCGCTACGGCCTCGACTACATCGACAACAAGCTCCTGAGCACCATCATAGACAAGTTCGCTGGTGGCCCCGTAGGGCTTACCACTATCGCCACAGCTCTAGGCGAGGATGCAGGGACGGTGGAGGAGGTCTACGAGCCGTTCCTCATCAAGGAGGGTTTCCTCAAGCGCACCCCTCGCGGGCGAGAGGCTACAGAGCTGGCCTATCAGCACCTAGGGCGGAGCTTCGCACCCCGATCAGCCGACCTATTTGACGACCACTAATACCCACGAGGCTCCACGTATGTCGCTACTCAAGGATACGGCCGTCTATGGTGTCAGCTCGGTGCTGGGGCGGTTTCTCAACTGGCTCCTGACCTATGTCTACACGCGCGTGCTGCTCGAGGACGAGTTTGGCCGTATGACCAACCTCTACGCCTGGGTGGCTCTGCTCGTGATCATCCTGACCTACGGCATGGAGACGGCTTTCTTTCGCTTTGCTCACAAGCACGACAGGCCTGGGCTCGTCTACAGCACTACCCTCGGGGCTATAGCGACCACGACTACCGCCTTCGCTATCATCGGGTGGCTCCTACTTCCCGACCTGACGCACTGGCTCGGAGTGGTGGGTAGCGAACCCTTGGTATCGATGCTCATCGGTATCATTGCCCTCGATGTGCTCTGCGCCATACCGCTAGGCTACCTGCGCTATGCTGGCAGACCTTGGCGATTTATGGGGGTGCGTATGAGCTTCATAGGGCTGACGATAGGGCTAACGCTGGCCACCTTCTACATCGTGCCACACCTTGCCGAGGCATACCCCAGCCTCCTAGGCTGGTACGACCCTCGCCACGGGCTATACTATATCTTCGGTATCAACCTCATCGGCAACGTGGTACAGCTCCTCCTGCTTCTACCCACGATACGCCGTGCCGAGTGGGCCTTCTCGTGGGAGCTCCTCGGGCAGATGCTCCGCTATGGCTGGCCACTGCTCCTGCTGGGGCTCGTGGGGAGCTTCAACAATCAAGCCGACAAGATCATCTTCCCCCTGCTCTTTGACGATCCGCTCGAGGGCCAGACACAGCTAGGTATCTATAGTGCGTGCTACAAGCTAGCTATCGTCATCGTACTCTTCACCCAAGCCTTCCGATATGCCTACGATCCCTATATCTTCGCCCGCGCCAAGGAGGGGGGCGAGGTAGCCAAGGAGGCCTATGCACAGGCTCTCAAGAGCTATACCCTATTCGTGCTCTGCGTCTTCGTGGCCGTCCTCTCGATGCTCGATATAGTAAAGCTATTCATCGCCCCGAGCTACCACGGGGGGCTGGGAGCCGTAGGGCCCGTCATGGTAGGGCAGATGATGTTCGGCATCTACTACAACCTATCGACCTGGTACAAGGTAACCGACCGCACGCACTGGGGGGCTATCCTCTCGCTCCTAGGTGCCCTGAGCACTGTGCTCATCATCGTGCTAGGAGCCAAGACCTACGGCTTCATGGCCTGCGCCTGGGCCTCGGTCATCTCCAACGGCCTCATCATGCTCCTTAGCTACTGGCTCGGTCAGCGTTACTACCCCATACGTTACCCTCTGGCAGAGCTCGGGGGCTATGTAGCTCTCGCCACCCTAGCTCTGGGGCTAGAGTGGGGCTTCGCACAGCTGATAGAGGTGTCATGGGTACGGCTAGGCTTCAACGCTATAGTGGCTGTCGCCTTCTGTGGGTTGGTCGGCTGGCGCGAGGTGCCTCGTACCGCTATCCAGCGTATTTGCCAGCGCATAGGTCTATAGGAGTATATGGAGATAGAGTGTATCATGCGCCACGCCACAGCGCACGCCGAGGATCACCCCGACCGCATCGTACTCGGGAGCTATCGGGAGATAGCCCTCGAGGATAGGACTCATGTGGCCACGCAGGTACGACTTGGGGCTCAGCTCAGGCGCAAGCTCCCACGCTGGGCATCCCTCGGAGCCTTCGTACCCTCCCCCCTAGCCCTAGAGCAGTGCTCGAGCCAAGCCACAGCCGAGCTCAAGGCACGCCTCTTCGTGCACAGCACCGATACTATCCTCGACCTCACGGGTGGGCTAGGCGTAGACTTCGTCGCCCTGGCGAGTGTGGCACAGCGGGGCATCTACGTAGAGCAGAGTGCAGCCCTAGTGCAGGCTGCCGAGTACAACCTCCCTCGCCTCCTGCCACCTCACACGCCCTACAGCATCGTAGCCGGTAGCTCTGTCGATAGCCTTACCGGGCTCCTGAGCACACACCGGCCCTCGCTCCTCTATGTGGACCCAGCACGACGCGAGGGGCTCGACACGCATAGGCGCGTCTATGCTATCGAGGACTGCACCCCCGACCTCAAGGTCATCCTCGCCACCCTCCTAGACCTGCGCACCGAGACGGGCTATGCGCCACGCCTCGTCGTCAAGCTCTCGCCTATGCTCGACCTCAAGCACAGCCTCAGAAGCTACCCAAGCATCAGAGGCGTGTATATAGTGGCCCTCAGGGGTGAGGTCAAGGAGCTACTCCTCACCTTCGACCTCGCCATGGACACCGATCTCCCCGAGGACGAGATCCCCATACATGCCATAGATCTAAGCTCCGAGGGGCACGAGCACCGCTTCACCTCTACCTATGCCGAGGAGCAGGTCGCCACGAGCTATGCCCCACAGCCCAGCCGATACATCTACGAGCCCAATGCGGCTATCATGAAGTCGGGCCTCTTCGCTAGCCTAGGGCTACAGCTAGGGCTCAAGGCTCTACACCAGCATTCGCACCTCTTCACGGCCGACACTCTGCTGGCCGACTTCCCTGGACGTACCTTCGAGTGCCTTGAGGTGATACCATTCAGCTCGTCGATCGCCAAGGGTCTGCGCAAACGCCTAGAGCGAGCAGAGATTAGCTGTCGCAACTTTCCCCTGCGCCCCGATGCCCTACGCACCAAGCTCCGTATCGCCTCTGGTGGCGACACTACACTGATGGGTACGACACTACTCGACGGTACGCCCGTACTCCTACGCCTAGTGCGCCCCTAGGTCTCGCCCCCTGCCACATCGGTACATCCCCATCGCTACCTCTAGGAGGAGGGAGAGGAAGTCGTTCGCCCTAGGCGAGACGACCGCGACGCACGGACCAGTATTCGCAATGCTAGCTATCTCCATCATGGGCAGGTAAAGATTTCGGAAAGAATAGCGGTGGATATGCGACAAAAAGTTATCTTTGTACGGGTGTATTAGGATGGGTATAACACTATTCCCTCGGTACGTTCAAACAACTCTGTAATACAACAAGTACAATTAATAATGAAGAAACGAACACTTATCGCACTAGC
The DNA here is from genome assembly GCA_041854325.1 of Porphyromonas sp. Classification (GTDB taxonomy): domain Bacteria; phylum Bacteroidota; class Bacteroidia; order Bacteroidales; family Porphyromonadaceae; genus Porphyromonas. Next base: position 10,917 of record JBHACB010000019.1, on the reverse strand, counting down.
CATAGCTGCTGGGCTACAGGCCTCGGGGCAAGTCCCCCTCAGAGGCTTCTCCTACGGCAGGCTACAAGCTCCTACGGGGGACGAGTGGCAGCAAGTCGAGGCCTATGCCCACGGCAAGGAACAGCCACACGCTACCTTCTACTCATTTGGCAAGGACGAGAGCGCCCTACGTGTGCTGCCCGAGCATAGCCAGTACGTACAGAGCCTCGACGGCAAATGGCGCTTCCACTGGGTAGGCAATCCCGAGGAACGCCCTACCGACTTCTACCAGACGAGCTACAACGACAGCCAGTGGGACCTCGTCGATGTACCCATGAGCTGGAACGTGTATGGACTACAAAAGGATGGTAGCCAAAAGTATGGGACACCTATCTACGTCAATCAGCCTCTGATCTTCTGGCACGAGGTAAAGGTAGACGACTGGCGCGGTGGGGTGATGCGCACACCTCCTACCAACTGGACGACCTACAAGCACCGCAACGAAGTGGGCTCCTACCGCCGTACCTTCACCGTACCTCAGCACTGGGATGGGCGTGCCGTGTACATCAACTTCGATGGCGTGGACTCGTTCTTCTATCTCTGGATCAACGGCCAGTACGTAGGCTTCTCCAAGAACTCTCGCAATAGGGCGGAGTTTGACATCACGCCCTACCTAGTACGTGGCGAGAATGTGGTGGCCGTAGAGGTCTATCGCAGTAGCGATGGGTCATTCCTCGAGGCTCAGGACATGTTTCGCCTACCAGGTATCTTCCGCTCGGTGATGCTGACCTCCAAGCCCATGGTACAGATACGCGACCTCCAAGTCGTCCCTCAGCTATCGGCACAGGGTGCCATGGGCGAGCTACACATCAAGGCCGAGGTGCGCAACCTCGACAAGAAGCGAGCCAAGGGCTACCGCCTAGCCTACTCGCTCCACGAGCTACCCATGTACCAAGACGAAGGCGCTAGCCAAGTGCTCGCCAGCCAAGGTGCCGAGCCCCTCACCCTAGGGGGAGGTACCCATGTGCAGAGCACCCACACCCTAGCCCTGCCTAGCCCCAAGCTATGGACGGCCGAGACGCCCCACCGCTATGTACTCGTGGCCAAGCTCCTCGATGCCAAGAAGCGTGTCGTAGAGACGGTATCGCTCTACACGGGCTTCCGACAAGTAGAGATCAGGGAGGTACCAGCGAGCGAGGATGAGTTTGGCCTAGCTGGTCGCTACTTCCTGATCAACGGCAAGCCTGCCAAGCTCAAGGGGGTCAATAGACACGAGACGCACCCCAGCGTGGGGCATGCGATCACCCGTGCCATGATGCACGAGGAGGTGATGCTGATGAAGCGTGCCAATATCAACCATGTGCGCAACTCGCACTACCCCACCGATCCCTACTTCTACTATCTGTGTGACAAGTATGGTATCTACCTCGAGGACGAGGCCAATATCGAGAGCCACCAGTACTACTATGGCAAGGAGTCGCTGTCGCACGTCAAGGAGTTTGACGTCGCTACGACCAACCGCATGCTCGAGATGGTGTATGCCAATATCAACCACCCCTCTATCGTCATCTGGTCGCTAGGCAACGAGGCTGGCCCAGGTGAGAACTTCGTACGCTCGTACGATGCCACCAAGCGCGTAGACACCTCGCGTCCTATCCAGTATGAGCGCAACAATGCGATCGTCGACATGGGCTCCAACCAATACCCCTCTATCCCCTGGGTGCAGGAGGCCGTCAAGGGGGGCTACAAGATCAAGTACCCCTTCCACATCTCGGAGTACGCCCACTCCATGGGCAATGCTGTCGGGGGGCTACAAGACTATTGGACGGCTATGGAGTCGACCAACTTCTTCTGCGGTGCAGCTATCTGGGACTGGGTAGACCAGTCGCTCTACCACCACCTGCCCGATGGGCGTAGATATATGGCCTATGGTGGCGACTTTGGCGACACGCCCAACGATGGTATGTTCGTCATGAATGGCATCATCTTCGCAGACCGCACGCCCAAGCCTCAGTACTATGAGGTCAAGAAGGTGTACCAAAACGTAGGTATCACGGCCGAGGACCTCTCGGCTGGTCAGATACGCCTCTTCAACAAAAACTACTACACAGACCTCAGCGACTACACCCTCGCCTGCTCGGTGTACGAGGAGGGCAAGCAGATCCTCAGCTGGACGGAGCCATCCCTGCCCACTATCGCCCCACGCACATCGCAGGTAGTGGCCGTTAGCCTCCCTGCTACGACACTCGACCCTAGCAAGGAGTACTTCCTCAAGGTACAGCTACTGCTACGTAGCGACAAGCCCTGGGCCAAGGCTGGCTATGTGCAGGCAGAGGAACAGCTACTCCTAGCACCCAAGACCGAATACTCGGCACGCCTCTTCAGCAACAACAATAGCCTCAAGATCAAGGACGAGAGTCTACGCAAGACGGCCCCACGTATCACCGTGAGCAACCTCGCCCTAGAGGTGTCGTTCGACCCACAGCAAGGCACTATCCACAGCTACTCGCACGCTGGCAAGATGCTCATCGAGCCAGGCAATGGCCCCAAGCTCGATGCTTTCCGCGCCGCCTGCGACAATGACAACTGGGCTCTACCAGCCTGGGGACGCTACGGGCTACACAACCTCAAGCACCGCACGACGAGCTCGGAGGTCTACCAGCGCCCCGATGGAGCCGTAGTGGTAGTCTTCGCCGTAGAGAGCCAAGCACCCAATGCGGCCAAGATCTACGACCGCCGTGCCTCGGGTCGCTATAGGATAGAGGAGCAGACCGATAAGCCTTTCGGTCCCGACGACTTCAAGTTTACCTCTACACAGACCTATACCGTCTACCCCGATGGCTCGGTAGAGCTACAGGCCAATATCACGAGCAACAAGCCCAAGATCGCTCTCGGGCGCCTCGGCTTCGAGCTCATCGTCCCCAAGCGTTACTACAAGTACACCTACTACGGCCGTGGCCCTATCAACAACTATAGCGACCGCAAGACGGCACAGTTCGTCGAGGTACACCACAGCACCGTAGCCGACCAGTTCGTTCACTTCGCCAAGCCTCAGACAATGGGCAACCGCGAAGAGGTACGCTGGCTAACCCTCACCGACGACGAGGGGCACGGTATTCTCTGCCAGGCCGGCCAAACGATGAGTGCATCGGCCCTACCTTGGTCGGCCAAGGAGCTACTCATGGCGCCACACCCCCACGAGCTACCGGAGGCTGGCGACACGCATCTGCACCTCGATGCCAGCGTTACGGGTCTCGGTGGTAATAGCTGTGGCCAGGGTGGTCCCCTCAACCACTGCCGTTCGTTTGGTGCCACACAGCGTTTCTCATTCGTGATACGCCCCTACTATGGTGGCAGTACCAGTGATATAGATCGTGTGCCCCTCGAGGGCGATGTAGCGCCTATCATAGTGCGCTCGGCACGTGGCGAGGTAACGATAGAGGGCGTGGAGGGTGAGAGCTATCTCTACTCGATCAATGGAGGCAAGTATCAGCCCTATACGGGTAGCTTCAGCCTACGCGAGGCGGCACGTATCTCGGCACGTAGCAAGCGCAACCCCAAGCTAGCCTCGGCCGTGAACCTCCCTCGCTGGCAATCGGCACCCCTAGAGGTGGTGTATGCGAGCAATCAGGAGGAGGCCGACTTCCCTGCTAGCCTCCTCGTCGATGACAACCCCGACACCTTCTGGCACACCACCTATCAGGTTACATCGGCTCCCTTCCCTCACTGGGTAGACTTCGATGCTGGTGAGGTCGTTAGCCTCAAGGGCTTTAGGTTCCTACCTCGTCAGGGTAGCCGTAGTGGACGCTTCAAGGACTACACCCTCTCGGTGAGCCTCGACGGCAAGACGTGGACAGAGGTACTACGTAGCTCGATGCCCAACGAGGAGCTAGAGCAGGTCGTACATCTACCTAGCTCGGTACGTGCACGCTACATACGCCTAACGGCACTCAACAACCACGCAGGCAACGAATACGCCACAGGCGCAGAGTTCTCTATCATCGTCGACTAGAGACGCACACGCCCGCACTACTTAGAAGCCCCCCGCTATCTCTACGGATAGCGGGGGGCTTCTGCTATAGCGAATAGACTGTCGAGACGGGCACTCCAGAGGCTCCAGCCAGATCTAGGAGGTATTCTTCCTTGAGCTTGCCCTCCATGACGACGACATTTAGCTCACGGCCCTCCTCTACCACTATGAAGAGCGAGCTGTAGTAATCCTCCCCAGCTCGATAGCCGATAATGCGTACACGCTCATCCTTGTCCGACTGATCGAGGATGGTCTCCACTCGCGCGTCCTTGCCTCGTAGTATGGGGGCAAGTAGTACCTGAAGCTCTTTGTTGCCAGCATCGTTGTGGCTCGTGAAGATGCGCATCTTGGACACGTCCTTGAGGGCGTCCTTCATCTTCTGGGAATGCTCTGACTGATCATCCTTGCCCTGCGACAGCCCCATGCGGATCATCATACCCGATAGCACTACGCTCTCGACGTTTTTGCTCCCACGCACCTTGTCGTAGTTGAGCTGCTGTGCCTGCACGGCCGTCAGGCCGAGCGTCATGGCTAGGAGCATGGCTCCCACTAGCCTAATCGTACTTGTTTTCATACTCTTTAGTTATTATTCGTGTTACTGTGATACATTTTGCTCTTCACAAGACTCTTCTCTACATGTTGCATAGCCTCCATATGTGCCCTATGCCCTACGGCAAAGCTCCTATTTACTAGACTCAATGCACGCCTTAGCTCACCGCGAGCATCGTCCTCCGACATCAGCATACCATTGCGCCAGCCTATGACTTGGGGCTCGGTCTGCTCTCGAGATCTATCTATCTGCCACCAAGCAGTGGCCAGCGTCAGTAGTACAGAGGCTGCGGCTAGTACCGACATCCATCGCGGGCGCGCGGCAGGGCTAGGTATCGCCCTAGGGGTAGAGGCGAGCAGTAGGGTCTCTAGAGCCTCATCATCGGCTGTGTACGCATCCGCGGCACTTGCCTCGCCCTCGTACTGAGCCCTCAGCACTAAGGCATCGGTATAGTAGGCATCACCAGGCCTCTGGTCTAGGAGCAGGGCATAGAGCTCTAGCTCCTCGCTGGGCGTGGTCTGCGCCTCGTAGTAGCGAGCTAGTAGAGCCTCGATGCGTTGCTGGGTTTGTATAGGTTGCATAGGTTTGTCGTCTTATTTGTTGATCTGTTGTCTGATAGCTTTGCGTAGGCGTGAGAGGATAACCCGCACATTGCCCTCCGACAGGCCTGTGGCCGTGGCGAGGTCGTGCGTGGTACGTGCCTGATAATGTACCCCCTCGAAGATCGTGCGCTGAGGCTCGGGTAGGGCTTCGCTCCAGCGATGTATCGCCTCATAGACCTCTTCGCGCACTAGTATCTCCTCACGATCCTCTACCTCGGCAGCGAGAGCCTCGGTAAGCTCGAGTGTATGCTGTCGCCCACGCAGGCGGTCGAGGCAATAGTTGCGTGCTACACGCACGATGAAGGCCTGTGGGTTCGCCACCTCGCCTAGTCGATGCCTCTGCTCCCATAGCTTGAGGAATACCTCTTGGCAAGCATCTTCTCCCTCGGGGTCTCCACCTAGGAGCTGTGTACATACACGTAGCACACGCGAGCGTAGGGGCACATAGGACCTCACAAAGTTGTCATCTGTCATCATCGGTCGTTCTCTTGACAGCCAAAGCTAGTTCTTTCTCTTTCTACACACAAGACGTAGCATAGGGCCATTCGTTACATCCTCGCTCTCGTTTATCTGTCCTCAAAGCTCGTCTCTCTCATGATGCCTCCCATCTATTGCAGCACATCCCAACTATTTATATATACAATCACTCTCATCCTCACCGACCATCATCACTCGCCTATCCTCTCCTCCCCTACGCTATCCCCCTTATCAAGGATCACCTCGGTCGATATTATGAGGAGTAAGGGCTAGGGCTAACGCATTTTTCCCCTAGGGTGAACGAGGTGGTAGCCCTAGGGCGAACGCCTCGTTCACCCTAGGCTTTTCTGAGCTAGCCTACGATGATACCCCTCTCCCGTAGGTAGGAGATAAGTAAGAGGATATGATCTCTGACGATCTGTACTCGGGACACTAACTAAGCGAAGCCCCTGTAAAGGACTATTGGACACGAGGCGCCAAAGGAGCAATGCGTGCTGTCAGGATAATAACCGCTACGAGGCTAACCATACTTCCTAGTGCGTCAGCCCTGAGAGAGCTCATGGAGGAGAGGCTGCAGGTTGGGGCTTTTTTGCTATATTTGCAGGGTATGAGAGATGTGGCACGTGCCCGCTATGGAGTGTGGCGATTGGGGCTATGGCTGTGGCTCGCAGGGGCGAGTGTAGCGGTAGCCTTTGCCCAGCGAGAAGTCGTTAGGCACAGACCCTATGCCGACCTCCAGCGCTACTATCTAGGCTTTCACCTAGGGATGCACACCCAAGACCTACGCATTAGCAATACCGGCACCTCCCTCCCCGATGGGCGTGTGCTGTATGCCGAGGTGCCCGAGTGGCGCCCAGGGTTCACCGTAGGGGTCGATGCGGGAGTGGTGCTGTGGCCAGGGCTAGAGCTACGGCTGTCGCCTAGCTTGCAGTTTGGCGACAAGCCCGTCGCCTATGGCTATGGGCAGGGTACGGTGGAGACTATCAGCGTGCGCTCATCCTTCCTTAGCCTGCCTCTCCAGCTCAAGTACGCCTCCGAACGCCTCAACAACATACGCCCCTATGTAGCCGCAGGGGGGTATGGTGCCTTCGGGTTGGGGGCCAAGCGCGAGGATCTGCTACGCTATCGTCCTATAGATGCTGGTATAGTGCTCTCAGCAGGGTGCGATGTATACCTGAGCTTCGTCAAGATCTCGCCCGAGCTGACCTTCAGCTACGGGCTCGTCGACATCATCGAGCATAGTAGGCCCGAGCTAGCAGGCGACGACCGCCTACGCTACACCAATGCCATAGGCAGTGGTCGTACACGCATGATAGCCCTCGTACTCCGCTTCCAATAGACAAACCTCACAGACAAATACAAACTACAGCGTTTAGATGAACAGACTACTATCCCTAAGCCTAGCTCTCGGCCTCACTGGCTCGGCTCTCGCACAGCAGGCGACTAGCCGTACCTACCTAGAGCTCGATGGCGTCTCGCAGTACCTCAGCGTACCGGCTCACAGCGACCTCGATATACTCCCTGGGCAGAGCTATAGCATTGCCCTATGGATGTGGGGCGAGCGCACCATGATATACGGCGACCCTATGAGACTCGTATCGCGTGCCGATGTGGGCAAGGCAGACTCTCTCAATAAGTCGGGCTACGAGCTATGGGCACTGCGCACCACGACCAAGAGCTTCCTCGGTGCTAGCCTCCCCAATGGGGCAGGCACCTTCACCTCCTCGCTCAGTGGCTGGGGAGCGAGCCCCAAGGAAGCCTACCTGCGCCACTGGTATCACGTGGCTCTAGTGGTGGATCGCCTATCGGGCACGATACGCCTCTATGTAGATGGCGAGGAGGTGCTATGCAAGGACAAGGAGGTGCGTGCCTGGGTAGCGGCCAACAAGCTCCCCCTACTCATCGGCGCGGGTAGCAAGGACGGCAAGCCTATCGCTCACTTCGCTGGTCGCCTCGACAACGTGCGCCTCTATGCTCGTGCCCTATCGGAGGAGCAGGTGCGTACCGACCTTGCGACCGATAGGATCGACCCCACGACCGAGGGGCTAGTAGCAGCTTTCGACTTCGACGGCTACCGTAGTGGCGACAAGACGATCACAGATGCCACAGGGCGCCACACGGCTACCCTCCATGGCTTTCCCGAAGCTCTAGCTCACGAAGCCATCAGGACCTACACCGACACTGCTACCAATGGCCACCTCATAGGTCGTGCCCCTCATCAGGCCCTGCGTGTGCTCACCCTAGGCCTACAGCAGCCCGACTATCTACAGGCTCTAGAGGTAGACCTAGCCGAGGCAACAGCCCCCAAGGACATCAAGAGCCTCAAGCTATACCTCACCGACAATGGCGACCGCTACGATCACCGCTCCCCAGGTACCCTATTAGCCGAGGGTCGACCCTCTGGAGGCAAGGTCGTCCTCAGACGAGTGGCCAAGGCACCTCGTATAGATGCGCACAGCAAGCTGTGGCTCGTAGCCGATGTACAGCCTAGAGCCACCGAGGGGCATAAGCTCACGACCACCATTCGGCGTATCGAGCTAGCGCAGGCACATCCCTTCACCCCCGAGGCCAAGGCCACGACACACGAGATAGTACTCGAGCGTACCCTCGTATGGACACCGACAGAGAACAGTTCGGCACACTACCGCATACCCGCTATCGTGCGCCTAAGCAATGGCCACCTCGTGGCTGCTATCGACAAGCGCAAGACGACCGACTACGACCTCCCCTCGGACATCGATGTAGAGGTGAAGATCAGTACCGACAACGGCAAGACCTGGGGCCGGCCTATCACCGTGGCCAAGGGCACTCCCGAGCACGGCTATGGCGATGCGGCTATGGCGACAGACGGCAAGAATATCTATATGGTGATGGTAGCAGGCTCGGGGCTATGGTTCTACCCCTCTAGTGCCTCCAAGCCTCTCGAGATGTACTTCACCAGCAGTAGCGATGGCGGCAAGACGTGGGCCCCTGTGCGTGAGATCACCAAGGAAGTCTACACCGACCGCTACCCCAACGGAGGTTTCTTCGGCTCGGGCAATGGTATCGTAACGAGCCGCGGACGCATCGCCTTCGTTGCCTCCATGCGCATCGATGAGAAGTGGGGCGGACAGATGGACAACGTCCTCGTCTACTCCGACGACCGAGGCAAGAGCTGGACGGCATCGCCCGTAGCTCGTGCCAATGGCGACGAAGCCAAGGTGATAGAGCTGGCCAATGGCGACCTCCTAATCTCTAGTCGCAACCGCGCCTGGGGCAAGCCTACGCCACGCACCTACGTCCTCTCTAGCGACCATGGCCACACCTGGAGTGCACCTGCCGTGTGGAACGACATACGTGGCAATGCCTGCAATGCGGCCCTCACGCGCTATAGCCTCGCCTCCGAGGGCAAGGGCAAGAGCAACATCCTGCTCCACACCATTATCGAGGCTAGCACTCGCGTCAATCTGCGCATCTACATGAGCGAAGACGAGGGCAAGACATGGCCCTATGGCAATACGATATGCGTAGGCGAAGCAGCCTACAGCGAGGTAACCCCTCTGGCAGACGGCACCATAGGCATACTCGCTGAGGAGAACGACCGCCCTGCGTACGACATCTACTTCACCCGCGTATCGCTCGACTGGATACGCAAGGGCGGAGCTAACCCCAACAAATAACCCCAGCCTACCATCCCATGGCGCAGCACCAGCACGATCACCATCACCCCGAGGGCTACACCCACAGCCACCACCATGGCTGTGGCAAGCACCACATCGGGGCAGAGGGCAATATCCGCTTGGCCTTCGCTCTCAACCTCTGCTTCACCCTCGTGGAGATCGTCGGGGGCATACTCACAGGGAGTGTCTCGATACTCTCCGATGCCCTGCACGACGCTGGCGATAGCATCTCGCTCGGCCTAGCTTGGTACCTCGAGCGTCTGGCCAAGCGTGGACGCGACAAGCACTTCAGCTACGGCTATCAGCGCTTCTCTCTGCTGTCGGCACTCTTCATATCGCTCATGCTCATCGTAGGGGCAGTCTTCGTCGTAGAGGCAGCCATAGGGCGTATCATAGAGCCCGAGATGCCCGATGCCGACGGCATGCTGGTGCTTGCCCTCTTTGGCCTAGCGGTCAATGGCTATGCGGCCTGGCGTGTGAGCCGTGGTAGCTCTATCAGCGAGCGCGCCATACGTCTGCACCTCATGGAGGACGTACTGGGCTGGGTGGCCGTGCTCATCGTCAGCATCGTAATGTTCTTCGTAGAGCTACCTATCCTCGACCCTCTGCTCTCGCTCGCTATCACGGGCTGGATCTTGTACAATGCCTTCTTTACCCTGCGCGACAGCTTCCGCATCTTGCTACAAGGTGTGCCACAAAATGTGTCGGCAGAGGCTTTCGAGGCCGAGATACGTTCGCTCGATGGGGTGCTCGACCTGCACGACCTGCACCTCTGGACGCTCAATGGCGAGGAGAATATCGCCTCGCTACACGTCGTCTACAGCTACAGCGTGGGGCTATCGCCCGAGCTTATCGCGGCCCTCAAAGACGAGATACGCCACCGAGCTATGCACCACCACATCCACCACATCACCATAGAGCTCGACCCCGAGGGCTCGACCTGTGGTATGGAGCAGTGCTAATGGCTATGCTCCCTCACTATCCAAATGCTCACCACCTAATAACTAACTTTATGAGTAAGAAACTATTTGCCGTGGCAGCACTTGCCACACTGGGCTTGGTAGCCTGCACAGGCTCCAAGGGCGATCAGCCACAGCCCGTCGTGATCACGGGCTCCGTGCCTGCCGATGCCAACCTCGATGGTACCCTCGTCTACCTCTACAAGGCTACTGCCGATGGGCGCGAGACGCTCGACAGCGTAGAGATCAAGGGGGGTAAGTTTGCCTTCGACACTATCGCCACTCCCGATCCCCTCGCTATCGCTGAGCTCCGCATCGGGCGCAAGTATCGCACTCCTCTCGTCCTCGAGGGAGGCAACGTATTCGCCGACATGGAGGCTGTAGCCGCTGTGGGTACTCCGCTCAACGACTCGCTATCGGCTTTCCTCACTGAGGGCGATAGCCTCATGCAAGACTTCTACACCCGCATAGAGGCTGCATCGCAGGACTCTACGGCCAACGTCGACTCTATCGGCCTAGCCATGTACAACCAGTTCCTCGCCGACAACGCCAAGCGTCTCGAGGCCTACGTAGCCAAGCACAAGGACAACATCCTCGGTCTACGCGCCCTAAGCCAGCTCCTCGACGAGGGCGAGACTACGCCCGACAACGTAGCCCGCTG
>JBHACB010000018.1:0-9131 GCA_041854325.1 Porphyromonas sp. | reverse complement strand
CCCTATCAGAAGCAAAAGGCCAATAACAACATGTACAATGGCTATACCTTCTCTCAGGCGCACTATCTTGACCCCTTCTCCGTGCTAGAGATGCAGCTCGCTTCGCCCACCAAGCAGGCCAGTACTTCCCACCTATATCAGAATATCGGCTGGGGTACCGAAGCCAATACTCCAGCACAGATGTAGCCTCTGCCTCCCAATCCCCGACTAACTATAGAGGGCGCACCATACCGTGGTATGGTGCGCCCTCTATGTCTCTACCCTCTCCCTCTGTATCGGCCACTCACCCTAGGCCAAAACGATTGTACCCTAGGGTGTCCGTACTGGACACCCTAGGGTTTCGAGAAATACTCGTATCCGAACTAACCACACGGAGTTAGACACAAGAAAGACCCTAGAGGAACGACCCACGGAATAGAAACAATCCGCAAGCCTTCACCTAGGGCCTTCTTCACTAAACTAATAGTAGCTGGCAAAAGCTACCCTATCCATTGGGTGGCAGGAGGGATAGGCATCCTGCGGGGATTGTCAGCGGGCAGACGCTCGCTGTCGCTTTCCTCGAAGCTCTGAATAGCTATGCAGGTCTTCTGGCTCATGACCCTAATGTATCCAACCTTCCCAGCAGCACAGACACCGCCAGTGGTCCGAGGGGCTCGCACCCACCGAGAGGACGCATCTACTAGTCATTCACAGTAGCGGGACTGCTCAAGACTCACACTTGCTTCCCTATTAAGTCGCCTAGAGGCTATTGGCAAGCACCTCGAGGCAACACATAGCTGGTACAAAGATAGTACTTTCTGCTACACTACGTGGTACATCGACACACTTTCTGTACGAAGACAGAGCGCACTAGGCGTAGAGCGTGGGTTAGCCTCGACGGCGGATATAGGGATTGACCGCTATACGGCGATAGATAAAGAGCAGTGAGCGGCGCAGAAAGCCATTACTTGGCCATAGGCGTCGATAGGCTTGCCATGTGGCACTGCCTAGTACGATCTCTCGATCATTGCGACGCACCGAGGTCAGCTCTGCACAGATCTGGTCGTGATGACAGTATTCGTACTGATAGGGATTGCCGTCGCCACGTAGGGTATAGCGTGCCTCCTTGATCGCAGCGATGCGGTGCACCACATAGCGTCCATCACCGAGCTGTGCCAGTACTATACGCCCCACAGCGAAGCTCGCCTCCGTGAGAGGGGCTAGTGTGATGGCATCACGCTCGTCCCACACGAGCGGTAGCATGCTCCAGCCCTTGGCTCGTAGTGTAACGTTGCGACCCGAGCGGATCATCAAGAGGACTTCGTCAAAGAAGTGCTTGTTGTCGAGGATCAAGGCGCGAAGTAGGTTCTTATCCATCATGAGGGAAGAGATTTAGCTAAGGAGTGAATGAGTGAGGCGAACGGCCTCTAGCTCAGGGCGATTGTCGAGGCGATACACAGGGATGCGCTCGAGGACATCAGCGACATTGGTGAAGGTACGCATACGCATATCGGCTCGTGAGGAAAGAAAAGCACAGGAGGAGAAGAGCGAGTTGAAAGCATCGCGTCCACTTAGCTTCGTCAGCTCGTTGTGCGGTGCTTGGTACAGGTGTACGAAGGCGACGACATCGGCCCACTCGTTGCGGTAGCACGGCGTACTACCGCTCCATGGGCATCCGTAGACACGTATCTGCCCCGAGGGCATGATGCGCACTATAGGCTCGTCATCGTTGAGGAGCTGTGCTCCTGGGATATGAGTCAGCCACAGCCGGCTATGGGTACTCTTGCCCGTACCACTCACCCCCATAAAGATAAGCGCTCGGCCTCGTAGCTCTATCACAGAGGCATGCACCTTGAGCATCCCCTTGGGGGTAGTAGCCACAGAGAAGGCGATCATCACGAGGCGATCGATAAGGTGGCGATGCCGTAGGCTATCCAAAGGGACAGACAGCTGCAGATGCGCCCAGCTTGGCGACAGCAGTGCCGACACGAGTAGTCCTGCATGCGTCATCTCGATGTAAGTCTCGCCCGAAGGCCTGCTCCAGACATGCGAATGATAGTTAATATCCTCCACCTCCTCTATTAGGGTGTCCTCAGCCTCGCGAGCGAGAGCACATCCACCCCATACATCTAGGACGGGGACTATGCCCTCGGGGAGGCTAGTACACTCAAAGGGGGTGTACTTGGCAAGGCACCTCCTAACGCTACTAGGCTCCACCCCTCTGTCGAGGTGTAGCACTATGATCTCATCTGCAATCTGGTATATCAACTGCGTCTCACTCATCATACAACGTGTGCAAGTCATCATCCCCAAAGCTCAAGAAGCTATGGACAAGCAATCCCTTGCCAATCCATAGCTTCTCTGTGCCACTGGGTCTACGATCTATCTGCGGAAGATCTTATCGAGGAGCGAACGGCGAGGCTTGTTGCCATAGCCGTAGCCATAACCATAACCATAGCCATAGCCGTAACCATAGCCGTGGCTCGTCTCCGATACGCCATCGAGTACTATCGCCATGTTGTTGAGGATCTTGTCGTCGTACAAGGCCTGTAGGTCGGGGAGTACACGGCGGTCGAGCACTGCAGAGCGTATGAGGAAGAGCGTCACGTCCACGATGCGGTTGGTAATCGTAGAGTCGGCTACCACACCGAAGGGGACACCATCGATGAGCACATAGTCGTACTCACGTGATAGCTGATCCATGAGCTCGTCAAGGCGCTCGCGCATCAAGAGCTCTGCGGGGTTGGGGGCGACAGGCCCTGCAGGGACGAAGTACAGCCCTGGGCACATCTCATCCTGCACCACTACATCGCGCATCGAGATAGCACGGTCGGTCAGATAGTTGGTAACACCAGAGCCAACCACATTGAGGCGCTTGGAGAGCGTCCCCTTACGGATGTCCAGATCGACGACGACGACTCTCTTGCCTGCGAAGACGAGGCTTCGGGCGAGGTTGTACACGACAAAGGTCTTACCAGCTCCCTCGCCAAAGGAGGTACACATGATACGCTGGCCACGTGTCTCTGATCCGAACATGAAGTTGAGATTGGTACGCAAGACACGGAAGGCCTCCGTTACGGCATCAGTGCCCTGCTCACTGATCATGAAGAACTGCGACCCTGGCGCCTGTGGTACATCACCCAAGAAGGGGATAGACACACGGGAGAGAACGTCCTTGCGCGTGCGGATCTTGGTATCCGTCACGAGACGTAAAATGAGGTATATCGCAGGGATGAAGAGCCCTATGGCGAGGCCGATCAGGATAGAGCGCGTGGTGTTGGGGCTCACAGGAGAGGAGCTACCGGTATCAAAGTCCATCACATAGGCATTGTCGCTCTGCAGGGTCTGTGCAAACGAGTTCTCCTCACGCTTGCTAAGGAGCTCGGTGTACAGTGCTTCCTTCATACGCTGCTGACGCTCGATGTCGAGCCACTCACGCTGCTTGGTAGGGATGCCCGACATCTCTGCTAGGCCAGCATAGTTCTGCTGCTGTATCTCTGTGAGCTGCATGCGTAGCGTCGCCTCGTAGCCCTGCAGGATGCGTATGATCTCATCTCTCACGGCCTTGAGAGCATCGCTATACTTCTGCACCATAGGGTGATCAGTAGCACCATTGGTGGTCTCCATCCAGCGGTCTCTCTGAGGCTTGAGGCTATTGTATAGAGAGATCTGTGGGTCTAGACCTGGGGCACCGACACCGACATTGAGAGGGAGAAAGTCTTCAGCCTTGCTAGGGTTCGTTACCACGCCATAGAGGTGTGTCGTGAGGCGTAGCTGTCTCTCCACTTCCATGGCCTTGGTACGCCCTTCTTGCGACTTGCTAGCATACGATGCGATCACAGCCGTTGGCGCTATGTATCTATTGATGCGCTGGAAGCTATCTACCGAGCCAGCTACGTTGTCGAGCTCCTCACTAAGGCTAGCGATACGCTCGTTGATGAAGTTGGAGGTATTCACAGCTATCTGTCGGCGCACGCTATTGGACTCTGCGTTGTAGGCGTCTACGAGGGCTGTCAGCAGATCTGTTGCTCTCTGCTTGTGTGCATCGGTGATAGATAGGCTGAGCACCGTAGCCCTACCCTCGGGCTGTCCGATCTCTAGACGGCCTTGGTAGCTCGCGGCAAGATCCTTGACAGGAGCGCGACTCACCGTAACGACCGAAGCTGGCCAAGTCTCATTGTACCCAACCCCTTCGGTGATGATGAGGCTACTCCCCTTGTAATTGACCACAGCATTGAGGGGCGCATTGACCGCTTCCCGAGTCTCAATATCCGTCAGCGTAACGTGCTCTGCATCCTTGAACGTAACCTCAAACGCCTGGTAGCGCTCCACCGTATCGGCAAAGCGCACCTGAATAGGTGCATACTTGTAGAGCTCGACAGGGCGAAGGCCATCCATGACCTGATAGCTCACCTGCCCATTGATCGCCTTGATCGCCTCACCAATCACTACACGCGAGCGTAGCTGTAGGCGTTCGTTCTCCACATTGACGCGGGTGCGTCGCCCCGAGAAGTCAAAATCGATAGATGTGCGCTGGGCATTGTCGCGCACCATCACCGTAACTATACTCTGGTAGGTGTAGGCCTGCTTGGCATTCTTGTAGTACATGTACCCACAGCACACCAACACAGATAGGAGAAACCACTTCCAGTAGCGAAGCAGGTACCAGAAGACGTCAAATAGATTGATATCCGCAACGGCCGAGGCCGCTGGCTTAGCATTGTTGGACTGCATATCTTTACTTTTTCACTAGCGCAAGGACAGCAACGACAGAGGCTATCGAGGAGAATATGTACCCCGATACCTGTAGCACACGCTCGATACCCTCCATTTCGCTACGACGGTAGCGAGCCTCCACGTAGACGATATCGTTTTGCTTGAGGTTGAAGCCTGGAGAGTTAAAGATGTCCACACTCTTCATATTAAGCCGGTAGGTCGTATAGGCTTCGCCCTCACGGCGTATCACGTGTACCTTCTCGATATTGGCGTTGACGGGGAGATCGCCCGTCATGGCGAGAGCCTCTAGGATGTTCAGACGGTCGCGGTCGCTCACACGTAGCACTCCGCCCTGCAGACCAGAGATGCGCGAGAACATGGAGGTATTGGCCCCCCCGAGCTGACCACCACCAGTGGCTCCACCCTGCCCCTGACCAGCTACGGCTCCGAGCATATACACCTGGAAGTTGGCAAACATGACCTCTACACGAGGGTCGGTAACATACTTGCTAGAGATGATCATGCGCTCAAGGCGTTGAGCCACCTCCTCGAGCGTTAGGTCCTTGACGCGCACACGTCCTAGGATGGGGAAGTTGATCTCACCTGCTGAGTCTACGGTGTATCCATAGGCTTGGTGCGTAGTAGCCTCCTGTAGGGCACCAGCCTGAGGAGCGGAGCCAGACAGCCCAGGCACACTCGTGTCAAAGCCTCCCCCATTGAAGGGGCGAGCAAGGTCTGGATAGCTGCTACCCACATAGATACTGATGCGGTCGCCGACCTGCACCTTGGCGTGGTGGTCAGCCTCCACTGCGTACTTCTTAGCCAGCTCTACGTTTTGGAGATAGGCATACTTCTTGGGAGACCCACAGCTCACCAATAGCATTACCGTGGCCACTGAAGCCACAAGGGCACGGCCCAATCGCGTATTCATTTGTTTCATAATCAGCATTCGTATGTTTAGAATTTCTTGCCAAAGATAATAGAAATACTCGTGAGATAGATGATCTTGATATCTACCCACAGAGATTGCTCCTCGAGATACTGGAGGTCGTAGTCGAGGCGACGTAGCATCTTCTCCATCGTATCGGTATAGCCGTTGTAGAGCGTTGCGTACGAGAAGAGCCCTGGACGCAGGGCGTAGAGTCGAGCGTAGTCGGGGTTGTGCTCCATAATCTGATCGATGTAGTACTTGCGCTCGGGACGAGGGCCGACGAAGCTCATCTCCCCCTTGAGGACATTCCATAGCTGAGGAAACTCATCGAGGTGATGCGCTCGGATGAAGCGCCCCACACGCGTTAGGCGAGGGTCGTCATCGCCAGCGAAGAGTTGCGGAGCTCCTGTGCTCTCGGCATCGGTACGCATGGAGCGAAACTTGTATAGCGTGAAAGGGCGTCCGCCCAAGCCGATACGCTCCTGAGCGTAGATAGCAGCCCCGCTGGGGTCCTCTAGCTTGATCGCTATGTAGATGATCAAGATGATCGGAGCAAAGAGGCAGAGAGAAATAAGAGCTAGAATGAAATCAAAAGCTCGTTTAAGCATAAATCGTTGTCTCGTTATTTATTCGTTTTTTAGCAAGGCCTTGTACACCTCGACAAGCCTATCGGTCATCGCATCCAGAGTGAAGTTCTTCAGATAGCGATGCCGAGCGCCATGGCTGTAGCGCTCGTGCAGCTCGGGCGTCTCGCATATCGTGCGTACAGCCTCTGCTAGCTCTCGCGAGGAGCGTGGCGATACATTGAGCCCCGACACATCGTGCTGATTGACCCACGACACCCCAGAGCCAGGGATATTGGTGGCCACGATGGGCCGCCCTACGCTCATGGCCTCTACCTGTACGATGGCATAGGCCTCTGTCTTGAGCGTAGAGCTCAGGACGAATACATCGCAGGCAGCGTAGTAGGCGGCCTCGAGCTCGCGAGGCACATAGCCTAGGAAGTGGACCTTGCCTCGTAGGAGGAAGCTCTTGGTCATCGTCTGTAGAGCTCCCTTGAGCGGGCCACTACCACCGATCAGCACCACATAGTCGTCGCCTAGTAGCGATGCCGCCTCGATCAGATACTCGTAGCCCTTGTATTCGACAAGGCGCCCCATGGAGTAGACGATCTTCTTCCCAGGATATTTGTTGCGTATCATCTCCACGAGGTGGTCCTCGGGGCGACGCTCACGCACACCGATGGGCAGATAGCTCACCTTGTGCTGTACCTTGCGCAGGGCTCTCGACTCCTCGACATATACAGGCGAAGTACCGAGGATGAGATCAGCGCGCCCTATCAACCAGCTCTGTATAGGCTTGTAGAGGTGCAGTAGTACCCTCTGCTTGAGGATGTCCGAATGCCAGTGTAGCACCACTTTACCCTTGTAGCCCGAGAGCATCAGAGCGAGGGCTGCCATGGGATCGGGGTGATGGATATGGATGATATCGTAGTCGTGGCATATCTCCTTGAGGGTCGTTATCATCTGAGGCGACAGCATCGTCGCTGACTGCTTGGATACGGTACGCGTCTTGATGAGCCGACACAGAGGTGTAAGCTCAGTCTCTCCAACCTCTTCGTCGTTGGATGCACAGAGCATATCACAAGGTATATCCCTCTGCCCTAGGCCGAGCATGAAGGCATACATCACCTTCTCTACCCCGCCCTTGACTGGATGAAACTTACCTAGCTGAAGAACCTTGATATCCATAAAGAACACACGCGTATCGGGCGCAAAGTTACAACTTTTTACCAAAACAAAAACCCACGCACACAAACTCAACAAGATACACAGCAAATAGACACTTCATACAGCCCATATCGATCTATAGGCAAGTACACGATGCCCCTACACTGTCATTTTGATGATTTATGCTCCTGGCGCTCACGCAGACTCTTACGTATCGGATAGAGGACAAAGACGCCCGAGAGGGCCAGCACCACGAGGGTCATGAGGTTGAATGGTGCATACCGCAGGTACAGCACCACGAAAAAGATCCACAGCACCACGATCAGGGTGCTCTGTCGGCGGGTAAGTGGTCGCTTGTAGGCCATAGGAGATTGGATTAGGAAGATGAGGATTAGATAGCTCGCCCCACGATGAAGTCTGCCAGCGCCAACAGGCTATCGCGATAGGGGCTAGTAGGGTAACTATCCAGTATCGCTTTGGCTTGGCTCACGAGAGCCTCCATACGTCTCTCGGCATAGGCTATGCCACCACGCTCCTTGGCGAAGGCTATTAGGCGGTCGATGCTAGCGGTGTCGTACTGCTTGCCCTTGATCAGCTCAAGGCAAGCACGCCCCTCGGCCGTACTCTCAGCATCCTCTATCAGGGCGTGCAAGAGTGGAAGTGTTACCTTGCCTTCGCGAATATCGTTGCCCGTAGGCTTGCCTACATCGGCTCTATAATAGTCGAATATGTCATCACGTATCTGGAAGGCGAGCCCCAATAGCTCGCCACAGCGACCAAGGGCCTCAATATCGTGCTCCGATGCCTCCGAAGCAATACCTGCCACCTCGGCACAGCTCCTGAAGAGCACAGCCGTCTTCTGCTGGATCACATCCATATAGACCGCCTCGCTGAGCACAGCCTTGTCGGCCGTCTCAAACTGCCGGATCTCGCCCTCAGTCAGCTCGCGCCCTATCTTGGAGACGATGCCTATGATGCGTAGGTCGCGCGTCTGTATGGCACCGATGAGTGCCGATGAGAGGACGAAGTCGCCCATGAGCACGGCGATACGATTGTCAAAGATCGCATTGAGCGTGGGGATACCTCTGCGGGTACTCGCCTCATCGATCACATCATCGTGGATGAGTGTAGCCGTATGGATGAGCTCTAGTAGTATCGCCGAGGTAACAGCTTTCTCCGAGACCTGCCCCGAGACGAGACCTGCCATTAGTGTGGTCATGATCGGGCGCACCATCTTGCCTGTGGAGCGCGACAGATGCTCCACTGCCTGCGACAGCCACTCGCTACGAGAGAGTAGTATCTCATCATAGCGCTGGTGAAACTGCCCTACATACTCGGCTACAGGACGTTTGATATCATCTAGAGTCTTCATCTTTGCTTAATCTATTGGCATATTATGTCCACGAGTACACCACGCCCTGCTGGTAGCTCTATGGGCACTCTCCACAAAAGTACTAAAATAAACGCATCCAACGACAAAGAGCCTCTAGGAACCAGGGCTGACGCATTGTTGTCCCTAGGCTTTTTGAGAGAGCTATGTACGCTACATCCTCTCAGCATCGACAAAAACAAACATTCAATGTCGATGAAGGCGAAGATTGAATATCGACCAAGGAGGATATTGAATATCGACTGGGACGAGGATTGAATACTGATGGCAGTATTCAAAGTATAGCCTATTAAATAGCTGCGAATGCTCGTTGATCAGGCCTTTCCATGATATTGAATGGATATGTGTGATAAGTTTACATTGTGGATACACAGACATTAATTCT
>JBHACB010000017.1:0-4619 GCA_041854325.1 Porphyromonas sp. | reverse complement strand
CGACTTCAGGGGCTCCGACCTCGTGGTCGTAGTCGGTGCCAACGATGTGCTCAACCCTGCCGCACGCCATGCCGAGGGCACACCTATCTATGGTATGCCAGTGCTGAGCGTAGACGAGGCACCTCACGTCGTGATCTGCAACTACGACCTCTCCCCTGGCTATGCTGGCGTCCCCAACCCCCTCTACACACGCGAGGAGGGCGTGCACCTACTTCTAGGCGATGCACGCGATAGCCTTAGGAAGCTACTTGCAGAGCTCTAGCGAGGGGAGGTGTGCGTTTTTTCTGCCCTTGAGAGATATAAGGTACCTGTAATTGATAATTTAGTCGTACCTTTGTCATCCTACTTTTGGGTAGTTAGCAAGGTAATAATTAAAAGAAAAAGGTTTTAAGTAAATGAGCAAATTCGTTGGAAATCTTATCCCCCATACGTTCTTCGTAACGAAGGGGAGCGGTGAGTCTGATCTAGAGCTCCACGCTGGTTCGTACCACATGGCTCTCTACGATGCAGAGATCTCAGACTTCAATATCATGGTATATTCGTCTGTGCTTCCCGCTACGGCTCATCTGGTTTCTATGGATGAGATTGACCTGCCTCCCTTCGGGTCCGAGCTCAAGACGATCATGGCCGTATCTCATGGCCAGCAGGACGAGTTCGTCTCTGCTGGTATCGTCTATGCGTGGATGTACAAGGACGAGGACTTCAATGAGAAGGTTGGCGGTCTGGTATGTGAGGTAAGCGGTCGCTATCGTATCGAGGAGCTCGAGGCTCGTCTGATACGCGTGATCACCGATCTGCACGAGAAGACTTACTCGCAGTACTATCTAGGCGAAATGAACTTTGTGAGCGAAGGTATCACGATCCAGAAGCGCTATGGCACGGCTCTAGCAGCTCTGTGCTTCGTGGACTTCAAGCAGCCCGAGAGCGACAAGCCTGCGGGAGGCATCTAGCGAGTTCGCACACCACCTACCCCTATAAGACACGGCCCATAGAGCACTTTGCTCTATGGGCCGTGTCTTATAGGGGTAGTAGAGGCTAGTCGCCAGTGTGTACAGGGCGTATATCTCTGAAGATAGCTACGCCCGTATCTAGAGGCTTGTAGCGAGGGAAGCCACTAGTAGTGAAGGCGAACGATAGTACACGAGCCTCAGCCCACTCTATCGTGGCACGCTCGCTATAGCTACTCCCTCCATTGTCGGCTATCTCTCTAGGGTCCGTTAGCTCTCTAGTGAAGATGAGCGCACTCCTCGACACCCGATAGGTGCCACGAGTGTGAGCCCAGTCTGCACCCTCGTAGAAGGCTAGTGTTTCGTAGCGCTCGTTGTCGAGAAAGAGGACACAGATACCATTGCTCCCCAGCCACATGGTGCCCGACAAGGGATTGGGGTAGCCCGAGAGGCGAGGATCGTCCTTGTGGCAGCACGAGGCGACCAGCACGCCTACGGAGATTAGTAGTAGTGCATAGAGTAGTCGTTTGGTCTTCATTCTGTTTCGTTTATTATAGGTTGCTATGATTGTCGCCCACCAAGCAGAGAGACACAGGTCCCGATATGGGATCTGTGTCTCTCTGCTTGGGAAACGACTGCAGGGGTATTTCCTTGCATCGTGGCCCTATACATTGAAGCGGAAATGCATAATGTCTCCGTCCTGCACGATGTACTCCTTGCCCTCGACAGCCATCTTGCCTGCCTCCTTGACGGCCTGCTCCCCGCGATAGTGTATGAAGTCGTCGAACTTGATCACCTCGGCGCGTATGAAGCCCTTCTCAAAGTCGGTATGGATCACCCCTGCACACTGAGGAGCCTTGCTACCACGTGGATACGTCCAGGCACGTACCTCCTGCACCCCTGCCGTAAAGTAGGTCTCGAGCCCTAGCAGGCTATAGGCGGCCTTGATGAGACGTGCTACGCCACTCTCCTCGAGCCCTATCTCCGCTAGGAACATCTGACGCTCCTCGTAGGTATCGAGCTCGGCGATCTCGCTCTCTATCTTGGCCGCTACGACGAGGATGTCGGCTGCCTCTCCCTTGATCGCCTCACGCACCTGCTCCACATACTTGTTGCCCGAGGTAGCACTGGCTTCATCGACGTTGCAAACGTAGAGGACAGGCTTGCTCGTGAGTAGGAAGAGCTCGCGAGCTATGCGCTGCTCGTCCTTGGTCTCGAAGGTTACGACACGAGCATTGAGTCCCTGCTCGAGCACCTCCTTGTAGCGCAGTAGCACATCGTAGGTGAGCTTAGCCACCTTGTCGCCCCCTGTCTGCGCTTGCTTGGCTACCTTCTGTATGCGAGCCTCCACGGTCTCGAGGTCTTTGAGCTGTAGCTCGGTATCTATGATCCCCTTGTCGCGCACAGGGTCTACGCTACCGTCTACGTGGGTGATGTTGTCGTCATCGAAGCAGCGTAGCACATGCAGGATAGCATCTGTCTCGCGGATGTTGGCTAGGAACTTGTTGCCTAGCCCTTCGCCCTTGCTAGCGCCCTTGACGAGCCCTGCAATATCGACGATCTCCACCGTCGTGGGGACGATACGCTGTGGATTGATGATCTCAGCGAGCTGGTTGAGGCGTTCGTCGGGTACGGTGATCACGCCCACGTTGGGCTCGATAGTGCAGAAGGGGAAGTTGGCCGACTGGGCCTTAGCATTGGAGAGGCAGTTGAAGAGGGTCGATTTGCCTACGTTGGGCAGACCCACGATGCCACATTGAAGAGCCATATATACTGTTTGATTTTTCCTAATTATCGCATTCGTGGGAGCAAAGGTAGTGAATAATACTGGTTTGCCCTTGTCTCCGCTATGGCTCGTGGCTATCGATGATGATCGTAACGGGGCCATCGTTGGTCAGCGATACCTGCATATCGGCACCGAAGCGACCATACTGTACTTGACGCCCTAGAGCGTCTGATAGAGCTCTGCCTAGCGACTCGTACATCGGTACAGCGTGCTCGGGGCGCGAAGCGCGTATATAGCTTGGTCGATTGCCCTTCTTGGTCGATGCCATGAGCGTAAACTGGCTAACGAGCACTATATCGCCCCCTACCTCTACGATGCTACGGTTCATCACGCCCGCCTCATCGGGGAAGATGCGTAGGGCACTGATCTTCTTGGCTAGATAGGTTACATCGCTGAGGGTGTCTCGGTCTTCTACGCCCACTAGCACCAGCATACCCGCCCCTATATGGGCGATGCGCTCGCCCTGTACCCACACGGCGGCCTCCTGCACCCTCTGTATCACTACTCGCATAGCTCTATATCTGTTGGTTTATCTTCCTATTCGTCTCTTCTAGCACGGTACTTCTGTGCTGGATGCCTCTTCTGAGGATACAATCGCTCTAGAGCCTCTCCCATATGCTCTAGGATAAAGGCGCGTACATAGATCGGGGTACGCCCTAAGTGAGTGGCTATTTCTTGCATGCTACGCCAGTCTTTGCAGAAGACAAGGATCTCCTCTGCAAGCCTTTGTGCACTGAGTCGCCTAGGGAGGAGCTCTAGCTGGATAGCATCCTCAGCTTGTAAGATAGTATCGTTAGCTTGCAAGGTAGCGTCCTCAGCTTGCAAGATAGTACCATTAGCTTGCAAGGTAGCATCCTCAGCTTGTAAGATTGTGGCAAGCGTATAGGTAGTACCTCGGCCATATCCTCGAGAGATGAGGAGCCCCTCCTGAGACAACCTACGGAGCCGTAGTGTTAGGTCTGCGCTATGGATAGGAAGCACTTCTCTAAGGCATGCATTATTGATCGTCTCCCTGCCTAGCCCTAGGACTAAGATCATGAGATCTGTATTGTCGAGCGACGCAATGCGATGCGTGCCCAAGCGAGCCTCAAGCTCTAGCTTGGTGCGCTGATCTATCATAGCTTCTAGGGGCATAATCAGCTCAACCTTATTGGGCTTGTATGTCTCGTTTGGCGAAGGTTGCTTCCACCCCATAGATTCCCATCCTCTGATGATCTTATCCGATCCACTCCCAGCCCTCTCTGCTGCTCCTATCATCTGAAACATCTTCTGAAGGCTCGGGTTGCGACAGACGCTCTCTCCTCCTTGATAGAATTGTTGTTTGGAGATGAGCATAACGCCAGGATTGGAGAAGACAATCTGATGCTGGTAGCAATCGACACGCAGCGATCCCTGCTCATTGTAATCGGCATGTATGCATAGATTGACAAATGCCTCTCTCAAGGCTTCGTGTGCCTCCGTATGATCTTGGCGCACGCCATCTCTCAGACGAAAGGGAGTCGGCACGACTCGGTACAGCTTCGGGAGCACACGCTGATAGAACTGAAAGAGGTTGGCTTCCCACATCCCATCTGGAGAGATGCGATCGCTCCACCGCTCGTCTTGATCATCGTGCTGATGCTCCTTGTAGTCGGGGAAGAAATATGGTGCACATCCTACATCCTGGATAGCAGAGATCTTGCCAAACATCAGAAGCCCAGCCAGTGTAAATCCCTCCTCTCCCGTCTCCCTATCCCTACGATATCCACCAAGGCTCTGCATGAGCTGCTCGTTGCTATTCGACAGCCATGGATGATCGGGTTTGATTGCCCTAAAACGAGTCCGATACTGATCTAGGGACACGGGATCTATATCATCCCAAGAGAACCCCCTAAGGATGCGACTAT
>JBHACB010000016.1:0-10599 GCA_041854325.1 Porphyromonas sp. | reverse complement strand
CCGTATCGGCGATACGCTGACCGCAGGCGAGGAGCTTCACTTCAGGGGGCTACCTAGCTTCTCACCAGAGCAGTTCAAGTACATCGAGAACCAAGACCCCATGAAGACCAAGCAGCTCGCCAAGGGTATCGATCAGCTCATGGGTGAGGGGGTAGCACAGCTCTTTACTAACCAATTCAATGGGCGCAAGATCATCGGCACGGTGGGTCAGCTACAGTTTGAGGTGATCCAGTATCGCCTGCTCCACGAGTATGGAGCTGCCTGTCGCTGGGAGCCCATCAGCCTATACAAGGCCTGCTGGATAGAGAGCGACGACCCTGTGGCGCTCGATACTTTCAAGCGACGCAAGGCGCAGTATATGGCCAAGGATCTCTCTGGGCGCGATGTCTACCTCGCCGACTCGAGCTATGTGCTGACGATGGCTCAGCAGGACTTCCCCGATATACGTTTTCACTTCACGAGCGAGTTTGATCAGTAGAGGCTTCCACACCCTAGAGTATGTGGCCAGTAGAGTGGGTGAGGGGGAGTAGTGGATTTTTTCATTACCTTTGCCTGCGTGAGTGTACTAAATAAGATTAACAAGACAAGAGACGCAGGTGGCAACACCTGCATTAAATAACGAAGACTGAGTTATGAAGAAATTGATGTTGATGTTCTCCGTCCTACTCCTCGTGATAGGGGTGGCGGTAGCACAGGGTCAGAAGGGAGCAGTGATCTCTGCCCCCAAGACGGATCACGACTTTGGCACGATCAAGGAGGCTGGAGGTAAGGTTTCCTGCACCTTCGTGATCAAGAATACAGGCACGGCACCCCTAGTGCTGACGCGTGTATCGCCATCGTGTGGCTGTACCACGCCCGAGTATAGCACGGAGCCTATCGCTCCTGGCAAGGAGGGCAAGATCGTCGTAACGTTCAACCCCGCAGGTCGTCCTGGCCAGTTCCTCAAGACTATAGCTGTCTACAGCAATGGTATGGACGGAGCTCTGATACTACGCGTCAAGGGTATCGTCGCCTAGGGCGAGCCGACATAGGGTTTTTATCCAAGATATTAGGCCAAGGCTACTCATCGCTCGTCGGTGAGTAGCCTTCCTTTTTGGGGGGGGGGAGGGCTCTCTGCCCTCGTGGTGCGCACGCACTGCCTCTCGCCTCGCTAGGGCTGGTGTAGGGTGTAGCGAGAAATATGATTACCTTTGTAAGAAAGACAAAGAAACAGATAAGAAAATGGACAATACAAGACTAAGCAAAGTCAATAGGCTCATCCAAAAGGAAGTAAGCGAACTCTTTCGCCTACAGACCTCGGCCATGCCAGGCGTACTCATCACCGTGACATCGGTGTCTATCAGTGCAGACCTAGGTGTCGCTCGCATCAGGCTGTCAATATTCCCCACCGAACGCTCGGCAGAGCTACTCGAGAACATCCGTAGCAATACGGCCACCATACGCTACGACCTAGGGCAGCGCGTCCGTCATCAGCTCCGCAAGCTCCCCGAGCTGGCGTTTCATATCGATGATTCGCTCGACTATCTAGAGCGTATCGATACCCTGCTCAAGCAGTAGACGACGTCTCATCCCATACCTCTCCCCTAGTACTACTCGGCCGTGCGCTTTGCCCTCTTCTTCGCTACACGCTACCTGCTTAGTCGCTCTCGCATGGGGGCGATCAATTGGGTCTCGGGCATATCTGCCCTAGCGATAGCTATCGTTACGGCGGCTCTAGTGTGCGCTCTAGCGGTCTTCAATGGGTACGTCGTGATGATCTTGCAGGGCTCGGAGCGTGTCGATCCCGACCTCGTAATACGTCCTAAGCAGGGCAGCGTGCTCGACCTCGAGGCCGATCCTCGCCTCGCCTCTGCTCTAGCGCATGAGTCAGTGACTCGGCACAGCCTAGTGCTCAAGAGCCGTGGCCTACTGCGCACCGCCGAGCACGAGCTGATGGCCGAGGTCTATGGCGTCTGTCCTAGCTATGCCGAGGTAGTGCCTGTGGATAGTAGTATGCTCGAGGGGGAGTTCCTCGCGGAGCATGGCAGGGCCGATAGCCTCGTACCGATGGTCGTAGGCATAGGGCTAGCAGCCGAGGGGGCCACAGCTACCAGCACCGATGGCACCTCGCCCCGTCTTTCCTTTCCGCGTCGTCTAGGCATGATCAATCCACTTGCACCGAGCTCTGCCTTTCGGTCGGTCGATCTCTATGCCGAGGGCGTGCTGAGCTACCAAACCGACTATGCCGACCGCCGTCTGTACCTCCCCCTACACCATCTACAGGCTCTGCTCGACTATCCCGCAAGTACAGCTAGCGAGATAGCTCTCAAGGTAGCCCCCACGATGTCGGTACGCCAAGCTCAGAGCACTCTGACTGACCTGGTGGGTGAGGGCTATGAAGTGCTCGACCGACAGGAACAACAGCCCGAGCTGACCTTCTTGATCCGTGCCGAGCGTGTCGTGGTCTATGTGGTGATGATCTTCGTACTGGTGCTGGCGGCCTTCAACCTCGCCAGTAGCCTCGTGATGATGATGATCGAGAAGCGTCCCGACCTATACACTCTCGAGGCCATGGGGGCTACGCGTGGGCAGCGTGCCTCTATCTTCGCCGCAGCAGGGCTCTTGATCTCTCTGCTTGGGGCAGGTGTAGGTATGGTGCTTGGTATTGCTTTTTGTCTAGTGCAGAGCTACTTTGGCGTCTTGGTGGCAGGCGAAGGTTTATCCGCCATGCCATTCCCGATCGATGTACAGGGGGGCGATTTGCTCCTGATCCTCCTAGCTACGGTAGTGGTCTCTAGCGTTACAACTTTGTTGCCTAGCATATTTGTTGGCAAAAACGAGCGATCAAGATCTTTGGGGTTGAAATAAACCTGATTTTCCACTTTGCCAATCAAAAACATTGCCTATATTTGCCCCTAGATTTCTAGATTTAATGAGCAACTATTTAGTTACAATAATAGATAACGTAAATCACTAAAAAGCGTATTCTATGAAGTCCGCTGACATTCTAGCAGCCCTTGAGGCTAAGCATCCTGGAGAGAAGGAATTCCTTCAGGCAGTAAAGGAAGTTCTACATTCGGTAGAGGAAGTGTACAACCAGCACCCCGAGTTTGAGCGTGAAGCCATCATCGAGCGTCTCGTGGAGCCCGACCGTATCTTTACCTTCAGAGTACCCTGGGTGGATGACAACGGCAAGGTGCATGTGAACATCGGCTATCGTGTGCAGTTCAACAACGCTATCGGTCCCTACAAGGGCGGTATCCGCTTCCACCACACGGTCAACCTCTCTATCCTAAAGTTCCTCGGCTTTGAGCAGACTTTCAAGAACGCCCTCACGACGCTTCCCATGGGTGGAGGCAAGGGAGGCTCGGATTTCTCTCCCCGTGGCCGTAGCGACAGAGAGATCATGCGCTTCTGTCAGAGCTTCGTTCAGGAGCTATGGCGCCACATCGGCCCCGATACGGACGTGCCTGCAGGCGACATCGGTGTAGGTGGTCGCGAGGTAGGCTATATGTATGGCATGTACAAGAAGCTCGCTCAGGAGCATACGGGTACGTTTACGGGCAAGGGCTTCGAGTTCGGCGGCTCTCGTCTACGCCCCGAGTCTACGGGCTATGGTGCTGTGTACTTCGTAGACCATATGTGCAAGGCCAATGGGCTCGACATCAAGGGCAAGACGATCTCTATCTCTGGCTTCGGCAACGTGGCTTGGGGTGTAGCCAAGAAGGCTACTGAGCTTGGTGCCAAGGTGGTTACTATCTCTGGCCCCGATGGCTATGTGTACGATCCCGAGGGTATCAACACCGAGGAGAAGTGGCAGTGTATGCTCGACCTCCGCTCTAGTGGCAATGACGTAGTAAGCGACTACGTGAAGCGTTTCCCACACGCTCAGTTCTTCGCAGGCAAGAAGCCTTGGGAACAGAAGGTGGATATCGCTATGCCATGCGCCACGCAGAATGAGATGGACGAGAACGATGCCAAGGCTCTCGTGGCCAATGGTGTGCTCGTAGTGGCAGAGACGTCCAACATGGGCTGTACTGCCGAGGCTGTAGACTACTATGTGCACAACAAGATTGTCTTCGGCCCAGGTAAGGCTGTCAATGCTGGCGGTGTGGCCACCTCTGGTCTCGAAATGACGCAGAATGCCATGCACATCTACTGGACCAACGATGAGGTAGACGCTCGCCTCAAGCAGATCATGGCCGACATCCACGAGCAGTGCCTAGCGCATGGTCGTGAAGAGGGCTACATCAACTACGTGAAGGGTGCCAACATCGCTGGCTTCCTCAAGGTAGCCAATGCCATGCTCCAGCAGGGCGTGATCTAGGCCTAGATTAGATAGCTCTCGAGGCCGTGCCACAATGCTGTGGCACGGCCTCGATGCTTTTGTCCAGAGCCTAAGGAGGACTATTGTACCTCCGCGAGGGAGGGTATCTTGTCGTGGCAATGCTTCTCCGTGAGGAGCGATGTCGGCAGAGCTTGACCCCGTCCGATGGCGGTCTATGCTAGCCATGGTCGCTGTTCGTCGGGGCAATAAATAGCACCTAGGGCATGGCCTAACGAGAAGTAGGCTATGCCCTAGGCGTATTTCGCTGATCAGGTCAGCTTTAGTAGGAGGTTCGGCGCTCCTTGTAGCGTTCGCGGAAGTTGTGCGTCTTGAATGGCCGCACGAGCCACTACATATCATGGTGTGGGACGATATTCAATATCGATGAAGGCGATCATTCAATATTGATGAAGGCGAAGATTGAATATCGATGAGGCCGATCATTACCTCTGTGCTCACTCGGAGGTGGAGGCTCGGGCGAGGGGGCTGTTTGTGATTAGTTTTGTATCTTTGCTTCGTGCATCAAGATAGAGATATAATGACCCACGGATGGCGTGGGAGGGCTTGGCGACTAGCTCTCCTGGTGGCTGTGTGCCTAGCGCCCAAGGTGCTGACGGCACAGAATGCCGAGGCGCATATCGATAGCCTATACAAGGCTCTGCCTACGGCGCAGGGCTACTTCTCCCCTCGCCCTATACAAGACACTACGCTGCTGACGCGTCTGGCGCAGGCCGAGGGACGTAGGGCCGAGCAGGTGCGTCAGCACATTATGGCTGGGAGCTTTGGTCAGGGGCGAGCTACTACCCTCTCGAACAAGCTCAGCCTCCCACTCGTAACGCACTACCGCCCCGCGGACAAATATGTGGGCTATCTGCCCGCCTTTGCCTCAATGCTCGATAGCAAGGGCTTCGCCTCGCTATCGCCTCCGAGCAACAGACGCCTAAGCCTCACCGAGACTGCACTAATGCTCGAGGAGAGTGTGATGCAGTACCTACAGGGGCATAGGCTCGACCTATTCGATGTAGGGGGGGATGCCCTCATGGCTGGGCGCGAACGCCTCGTACAGCTCGGGGCACAGAGCTCTGTGGCCGATATGGTACGCCGCGACCTAGAGACCGAGCGTGTCAAGGACCTCGCCGAGCACCTACGGCTACAGGAGATAGAGAAGCGGTACTGGATACCCTCGTTTGAGTCGAGTATCCAATTCTCGCAAAACTATGTGTCCGACAACTGGTACAAGGGAGGGACTAGCAACCTCAACCTCTACATGCGTACCTATCTCTCCCTACTCTACACCAAGGGCTCGGTGCGCTGGAACAACGAAGTAGAGGATAAACTAAGCCTCTACACCGCCGACCACGGAGGCAAGCGTTATCGCATTGGGGAAGACCTCTTTCGCCTGCGTAGCAACTTCGGCCTCAAGGCCAGCAAGCGCTGGTCGTACACCATCGATGCCGAGGCTCGTACTCAGCTCTTCTATACCTACAATGATGCTCGCACCGTCATTCGCTCAGCACCCTGGGCTCCGCTGACCACCAATGTGGGTATAGGTATGCAGTATACCTATTCGTCGCGTAGCTCCAAGGTCTATGGGCGCAAGTTCGCCTTCTCGATGAACCTCGCCCCTCTGTCGCATACCTGGCGCGTATCAAGCCGTTCGGATATCGACCTAGCACGCCACGGGCTGTCGCCCGAGCAGAGGTCGTATCACCGCATCGGCTCGACAATGCGTATGAACCTCAAGTGGGATGTCAATATGGACGTCAATTGGGAGAGTCGTGTCTACTTCAACACCTCGTACTCCAACGTGGAGGCCGAGTGGGAGAATACCCTGACGCTACGCATTAGCCGCTACTTCTCTACACGTATCAACCTGCACCTGCGCTTCGACGATGCCGTCGTGTCCAAGCGCGAGAGTGGCTGGGACAAGTACATACAGCTCAACGAAGTCTTGAGCTTTGGCTTCAACTTCAAGGTATAACTTAGGCATATCACGAGATATGAAAATCAACGTCAAGCAAACCAACCGCATCCTATGGATCCTGGGCATCGTGATGGTAGTCGCAGGAGGCGTTTGGTGTATCTTCCTCAACGAAGCCCAGCGCATCATCGTGGGCATAGGCCTCGCCCTAGCTATCATCAATCTGCTAGGGCTATCATACTTCTTCAATAGGAACGCGGGCGGTGGACGCTCGCGCCGTCGTCAGCGTTAGGCCTATGAATAGACATCGTACAGAGCGCAGTGCAGAGCTATTCGCACGTGCTACGCAGTGTATCCCTGGGGGAGTCAATAGCCCCGTGCGTGCCTTTCGTTCGGTGGGGCTCACCCCCATATATATAGAGCGAGGCGAGGGTAGCCATATTTGGGATGTCGATGCCAACGAGTACATCGACTTCATCAGCTCTTGGGGTCCCCTCATCGTAGGGCATGCCCACCCACGCATTCGGGAGGCCGTACAGCGCGAGCTAGAGCGAGGCACTAGCTATGGTGCCTGCAATGCTCGCGAGGTAGAGATGGCCGAGAAGATCTGTTCCTTCTTCCCCTCGATCGAGAAAGTGCGCATGGTCAACTCTGGCACAGAGGCTACGATGAGTGCTATACGCCTAGCACGTGGCTTCACAGGGCGCGAGCGTATCATCAAGCTAGAGGGGTGCTATCATGGCCATGCCGATAGCTTCCTCATCAGTGCAGGCTCGGGGCTCGCTACCTTCGGTCAGGCTGGCAGTGCTGGTATCACCGCCCATACGGTAGAGAGTACGCTCGTGGCTACCTACAACGACCTCGATAGCGTACGCACGCTCCTCGACAGCTATGCAGGTGAGGTGGCAGCCGTCATCCTAGAGCCTATCATGGGCAATATGGGGCTCATACTGCCCGATGCCGACTTCCTCACCGGCCTACGTGCCCTCACGGCCGAGCGTGGTGTGCTCCTCGTCTTCGACGAGGTGATCAGTGGCTTCAGGGCTGCTCGAGGTGGTGCACAGGAGCTCTATGGTATTCGTCCCGACTTGACCTGCCTAGGCAAGATCATCGGCGGAGGACTACCTGTCGGGGCCTTCGGAGGCAGGGCCGACATCATGGACTGTCTATCACCCCTAGGGCCCGTCTATCAGGCAGGTACGCTCTCGGGCAATCCTCTCGCCCTAGCCGCTGGCATAGCGATGCTCGAGGAGCTCGCTCGCCCCGACTTCTACCGCGACCTAGAGGCCAAGGGGGAGTATCTTGAGGCCCTCATTCGCCCCCTACTCGATAGATATAGCGACTACATTAGCTACAATAGGGTGGGGTCGCTCTCGACCCTCTTCTTCCGTGCTGGCGGCGTCCGCTCCAATGCCGATGCCAAGGAGGCCAATACC
Source organism: Porphyromonas sp. (assembly GCA_041854325.1). Classification (GTDB taxonomy): domain Bacteria; phylum Bacteroidota; class Bacteroidia; order Bacteroidales; family Porphyromonadaceae; genus Porphyromonas. Next base: position 2,936 of record JBHACB010000016.1, on the reverse strand, counting down.
GAGCTCTACGCTACCTACTTCCGCAGTATGCTAGAGCAGGGTATCTACTTGCCTCCCTCGCAGTACGAGTGTATGTTCCTCTCTATGGCGCACACGTCCCAAGACCTCGAGCGTACAGCCGAGGCCATGCGTATCGCCCTCGAGCACACCCTAGGAGCCTAAGCGTATGCAGTACACAGGCTATACTTTCCGAGCGCGAGGCCTTGCCGAGGGGCTCGACTACGAGACCGTCTACGACCTCCTCATCGACCAGCTAGGGGCTATCGGCTTCGATAGCTTCGAGACCGAGGGCGAGTGCCTTAGGGCCTATATCCCCACTGCACAGACCGATGATGAGGCCCTGCGTACCGCGCTGGGTGAGTATCCGATAGAGGGCATCGCGTTTGGCTACGAGAGCGAGGTGATACCCGAGGTCAATTGGAATGAAGAGTGGGAGAAGCACTACTTCCAGCCCATCACCCTAGGCGAGGGGCTGTGTGTGATCCGCGCCCCCTTCCACGAGCCTAGCCCCGAGGTAGCTACCGAGATCATCATCAGCCCCAAAATGGCCTTCGGCACAGGCAATCATGAGACGACAGCTCTCGTGATAGGCTACCTCCTCGATCAGGGGACGGGCCTCCAAGGCAAGGCTGTGCTAGATATGGGCTGTGGCACAGGTATCCTCGGCATCCTCGCCCTCAAGCAAGGAGCCAAGACGCTCACCGCTATCGACATCGATGAGTGGGCTTACCTCAATGTCCTCGAGAATGCCTCGCTCAACGGGGTCTCTATCCCCGATGCCCTACAGGGCGATGCCTCGAGCCTCATAGGCCGAGGCCCCTACGACCTAGTACTGGCCAACATCACTCGCAACATCCTCCTCGAGGACATGCCCGCCTATGCAGAGGTGATGCGCCCTGGTGCTACGCTCATCCTCAGCGGGTTCTATCAAGAGGATATCCCCCTGCTGACAGATCGTGCCACCGAGCTAGGGCTCACCTACATCGGGGAACGTAGCCGCAACCGCTGGGCCCTACTAGAGCTGAAGAAAAACGATCAATAAACAAAAACATATCATACACTTATGAATATCCGACTATTTGCTAAGCTCGCGCTTGGCCTCCTACTCTCGAGTAGTCTGCCAGCCCTAGCTGATGAGCGCGACCAGGCACCTATACGTCCTCGCATCGTCGTGGGCATGGTGGTAGATCAGATGTGCTGGGACTATCTGTATCGCTTCAACGATCGCTTTGGCGAGACAGGCTTCAAGCGCTTGATGCGCGAGGGCTTCAACTGTCAGAATACGCGCCTCAACTACATCCCCTCGGTAACGTCTATCGGCCATGCCTCCATCTACACAGGCTCGGTGCCTAGCATACATGGTATCGCAGGCAACAACTTCTTCGTCGATGGTCGCTCGGTCTACTGCACTGCCGACCCTAGCGTGCAGTCGGTCGGCACGACCAACGGGAGCGGACAGATGTCGCCTCGCAATATGCTCACGACGACCATTGGCGATGAGCTACGCCTAGCGACCAACTTCCGTAGCCGTGTCATCGGCATAGCCCTCAAGGATAGAGCTGCCATACTGCCTGCTGGCCATAGTGCCAACGCGGCCTATTGGTTCGATGATGAGAGTGGCAACTTCATCACTAGCACCTACTACATGCCCGAGCTACCTCGCTGGCTACAGCGCTTCAACGCTCAGCGTCTGGCCGAGAAGTACCTCAAGAGCGACTGGCGTTCGCTACACAAGATGAACACCTACACGGCCAGTGTCGAGGATGCCAACCCCTTTGAGAAGCCTTGGGGCGACACTCCTGCCACGCTGACACTACCTACGAGCAAGCTCCTCAAGCAGAGTGGCTACGGCGTGATACGCTCTACCCCCTCGGGCAATACACTCACGCTAGATATGGCCGTAGCCACTATCGAGGGTGAACGCCTCGGAGCCCACCGCGACTCGACCGACTTCCTCGCCATAAGTCTCTCCTCGCCCGACTATGTAGGGCATCGCTACGCCACCTATGCCGTAGAGCTCGAGGATATGTACCTACGTCTCGACCGTGAGCTAGGCGACTTCCTTAGCTATCTAGACAAGCGTTATGGCAAGGACGGCTATCTCTTCTTCCTGACCTCCGACCACGCTGTGGCTCACAACACCACATTCCTCGAGGCGCGCAAGCTACCTGGGCGCAAGTGGCGTAGCGACCTAGCTGTGCAGGTAGCCGACTCGGTAGCACGTGCTGTGCTCGGCACTAGCGAGGACGTCATCCTAGGGCTATCGAGCTACCAGCTACATCTCGATGAGCGCAAGCTCGACTCCATGCGTGCCGATCGCCCTCGCCTGATCGCTGCCCTATGTCGGGAGCTGGCCAAGCACCCAGGTGTGGCCTACGTGGTCGAGGGCAAGACGGCAGGCTCGGCTACGCTCCCCGAGGAGGTGCGCCACCGCATCGTCAATGGTTTCAACCACCACCGCTCGGGGGCTATCTTCATAGTCCTACACCCAGGCTGGCAGAGCGGACGTGGCGACAAGCCTGCTCAGGGCACCGACCACGCTGTGTGGGCACCATACGATACGCATATTCCGCTGATCTTCTTGGGGCACGGCATCAAGCACGGCTACCTCTATCGCGAGACGCATATGACGGATATAGCGGCTACGCTGGCTTTCCTGCTCAAGACACAGCTCCCTAGTGGGGCCATTGGCAAGCCTATCGTAGAGCTGTTTGACTAATCTACAGCCCTTGCGGAGATGTACTTCCGTGATGTGATAGGTCAGACGCCTGCCAAGGACGAGCTACGTCGCTCGTTCTTGGCAGGCGTCGTGCCTCATGCTCGCCTCTTCGTCGGTGCCGACGGCAGTGGAGCCCTAGGCCTCGCCTATGCCTATGCGAGGTATATCAACTGTGAGAGCCCCAGTGCCGACGATGCCTGTGGACATTGCCGTTCGT
>JBHACB010000015.1:0-15865 GCA_041854325.1 Porphyromonas sp. | reverse complement strand
GGGCTATCTGCGTCCGCTACGTGCGCGCAAGCAGTTCGACCTCGAGATACGCCTGCTTGCGGCCGATGCCCCCAAGGCTTCATCGACATTCCACACGCCTGCGCCTGCACAGACCAAGGTAGGTACCTGGTACGCGGCTATCAAGGTGCCTGTGCTCGTCTTCATGGACGATGAGGAGAAGGGGCTCGACTTCCTCGAGGCACTAGAGTCTATCGACAAGGTACGTGCCCTCAAGGAGAGCGATGTTACCGACAAGGAGGCACTCAAGAGCATTCATTCGATGATGCGTGCCTACGACATCTCATTCGGTGCCGTAGTCGAGGAGCTGTTTTGGAACATCAACGGCTCTCGCCCCGACCACAGCGACAACGGCTTCTGGTTCTGATCGTACCCCCTAGGCGATATGCGATGTGCTAGTGAGTGTCGGGCTATTTTGATACCTTTGCTTGGGGCTATAGGTAAGCTAAGCCTCGAGACACGACTATATACACAAGCAGAATGAATAAGGTTATCTATCTAGCCGGAGGATGTTTCTGGGGCACAGAGCACTTCTTCAAGCAGGTACGTGGCATCGTGGCTACCGATGTGGGCTACGCCAACGGACGTACCGAGCACCCTACCTACGAGGAGGTGTGCCGACACGACACCGGACACGCCGAGGCCGTACGCATCGAGTACGACCCCACGGAGATAAGCCTAGAGCTTATCCTGTCGCTCTACTACAAGACGATCGACCCTACGAGCCTCAATAAGCAGGGAGGCGACCTAGGTACCCAGTACCGCACTGGTATCTACTATACCGACGAGGCCGACCTACCTACGATACAGACGTCGCTCGCAGAGCTAGCCAAGCTCTATCGAGCCCCTGTGGTCATCGAGTGCGAACCCCTCCTACAGTTCTACAGCGCGGAGGACTACCATCAGGACTATCTCGACAAGAACAGAGGCGGTTACTGCCATATTCGCCCCGAGCTCTTCGTCTTGGCACGCAATGCTAACCCCAAGAAGAGCTAGCCCCTGCCCTCCTGCCCAGCCCTCTAGTCATATGCGTTTGGGTCGTATGTGGAGAGGCTTGGCAGGGAGCTTGGGAGCCAGCGGAGAGAAAGTTCGATGTTTTGGCTCAGAAACATCGATGTTTTTGGCGAGAAAGTTCGATGTTTTTCAATGAAAAGTTCGATGTTTCTGCACAGAAACATCGAACTTTTTTTTGCCCTCTCTTATGAGCCCTGCATGCTCTCGTGCTAATGCACGGGCAATCGTTCCCACAGAGGCCTAGGGATGAGCCTCCAAAGCCCTACGAGGAGGCGGTATCGCCAGTCGATTATCCCGATGGATTTGCTCTGCACAATGGCCCGATAGATCGCCTCTGCCACTGGACGTGCCTGCATCAGCATAGGGTATCTAGCGGAGCGTAGCAGTGGCGTATCCACGAAGCCAGGGCGTATATCAGTGATACGCACCCTAGGCAGTCGGCGAATGGCCGTTAGCTGGCGCAGACACTGCATATAGGTGGCCTGATAGGCCTTGGACGCAGAGTAAGCCGATGCCGAGCCAAGCCCTCTAGTGCCAGCGATAGAGCTGATACCGACTATATGCCCATGCCCTCGCTCAGCAAAGTAGGCAAAGGCCCTATCGAGCATCGCAGTGAAGCCCTCGACATTGACGGCACAGGTGGCTAGCTCTATCTGAGCATCGAGCCCTACATTGGCCGAGCCAATGCCAGAGCTATGCACATAGACATCCATACCGCCTAGGCGATCTATTAGGCTATTCAAGAGCTCTACGCGATCGCTCCGACAGACGTCGAGCCCCTGTATCACCACACGCTCGGGAGCGAGAGCCTGTAGAGCCTCGAGCTCGTGCACACGGCGAGCAGCTAGCCCCACTCGATAGCCTCGCTCTATAAGCAATAGGGCTAGCTCACGCCCAATGCCCGAGCTAGCCCCTACGACGACGATCCGTTGATTGAGGTCCATATTGTATCACGAGTAAATCTTAGCCAAGGGCAAAGCCCATACGAGCTAAAGCTGTACGCTCCTCGAGCGTCCCTCCTACCACCGTATAGGCACACATCTCACGTGGGTAATCGTAGCCCTTGCGCAGCTCCTCAAATCGCTCTGGTGCGGCACGCAGTAGCCGATCGGCGCGCCTAGGATCCATGGTCTGTAGCATGGCTCTGCGTAGTCGCTCGCTAGGGGCAAAGGTCTCTAGGTCGATCACCGAATGCGTAGGGATAGTCAGTTCGTGAGGCTCGAGTAACTGACGGCCAGCCCCGAGCCCTAGGAAGTCGCTCACAGCGAGCAGGGCCATGCGTGCGCCTCGATGCTTGCCATCGGCCGAGAAGCCAGCTATATGTGGCGTGCCTATGTAGGCCTGCTCGAGGAGCTCGAGCGAGAGGCGAGGCTCACCCTCCCAGCAGTCTATGAGTAGGCTCGAGAGGTAGCCTCGCTCGAGGCCACGAAGCAACGCCTGTGTCTGCGTAACGCCCCCCCGACAAGCATTGATCAGCACGGGTCGGCGCGCACAGGCATTGACGAAAGCATCGTCCACTAGCCCATAGGTGGGGTAACGCCCAGTGCGCGTTAGGGGGACGTGCAGGGTGATAATATCGCTTTCGTCTAGGATAGTGGCCAGCGAGGCAAAGCCTTCGTCGCCCTCAGCCTCTGCTCGGGGGGGGTCGTAGAGCAGAGCGCGCATACCGAGAGGCTCTACTAGGCGTAGCACCTCGCGCCCCACATGCCCTACGCCCACGATACCTATCGTACGCCCTATGAGAGACCAACCCTCGCTGAGCGAGAGCTGTGCTAGCCCCGCCACTACCCACTGCGCTACGGCCGTGGCATTGCAGCCAGGAGCATTGGCCCAGCGAATGCCAGCCTCGTGGCAGTAGTGGGCGTCTATGTGATCGGTGCCTGCCGTCGCTGTGGCGATCATGCGCACGGATGTACCTGCCAGCAGAGCCTCATTGCAGCGCGTGATACTACGCACTATCAGAGCATCGCAGTCGGCGATGTTGGCGGGGACGAATGCCTCGTTGTCGAGGTAGCACACCTCGACCCCGAGGTGCTCTACAGTGCCTCGCAGGTAGGGGATAGAGCGTTCGATAGCTATACGAGCCATAGTCTAGGATAAGCAAGCGCACGAGACTACCCTAGGAGGGCAACCCCGTGCGCTGATGATGATACGAATAGAATTGCCCTAGGCCTGCCCTGCCCCAAAGTCTTCGGGCGGTAGCATATCCTCTGGCAGATGTATGGGAGCCACTTGCTGCTCGTAGGTGCGGATGTTCTGCTCGAGCACGCGCATCAGTCGCTTGACGTTGTCGGGGGTCATGATGATACGGCTCTGCACCTTGGCCGATTGCGTATTGGGCAGTAGGCGCACGAAGTCGAGGACAAATTCGCTCTGGGAGTGCATCACTACAGCGAGGTTGCTGTACGTACCGCTGGCGACCTCCTCGGGTAGCTCGATGTTGAAGGTCTGATTTTGTTCCATTTCTTGTTGCATTGCTATTACTAACCTCTCTATCTAGTAAGATCTCCCAAAGGTAGCAAATCTTTTGCTAGTAGCCCTTGGTGATAGCCCCCGATCCGAAGCACAAGCGATGATCGGTGTCGTAGATCACACAGTACTGACCAGGGGCAATGCCCTGTATGCGCTCGTGGCTATCAAGGCGATAGACCCCACGAGAGGCGTCGTAGTAGAGTAGCCCATGAGCAAACTCGGGCGTATGCCGTATCTTGAAGGCCACCTCGATAGCCTTGCGCTCCTCGATCGATACCTCACGCCCTGCATAGAGGCTCCAGGGGTCGAGCGAGATGAAGTTCATCGTCTGCATCTCGATATGCTCGCCATACTGATCGGCAGGGTCGTAGCCTCGGCTAACGAGGATAATGTTGCGCTTGACATCTTTCTTGACCACAAACCATGGCCCTCCGCTCAGCCCGAGCCCCTTGCGCTGGCCTATGGTATGAAACCAATAGCCTCGATGCATACCCAGTGTGCGCCCCGTCTCGCGGTCTATGATACGCCCAGGCTTGGTACCTAGAGCTCGCTCGATAAAGTCGTTGTAGTTCACCTTGCCGAGGAAGCAGATACCTTGGCTGTCCTTGCGATGTGCACTAGGGAGCTTAGCCTCCTGAGCGATAGCACGCACCTCGGCCTTGGTTAGGTGCCCTGTAGGGAAGAGTAGCTTGCTGATCTGTGCGAAGTCGATCTGCGCGAGAAAGTCGGTCTGATCTTTGACAGGATCGGGTGCTGTGGAGAGGAAGAGCTGATCGCCTACGTAGGTCGTGGTCGCATAGTGACCGGTGGCGATAAAGTCGAACTGATGCCCCCAACGCTCCTCAAATACCCCGAACTTGATGAGCCTATTGCACATCATATCGGGGTTGGGCGTCAGGCCTAGGCGTACGGTGTCGATCGTGTACTGTACGACCTTCTCCCAGTATTCGTCATGGAGCGACACGATGTTTAGAGGCAGGTCGTACTGATGCGCCAGCATCTGCACGATGGCCACATCGTCCTCCCACGAGCAGTCCTCGAAGCCGTCCCGATCCATCCCGATCTGTATATAGAAGAGTGTCGGCCGATAGCCTGCCTCTACCAGTAGATGCACCACTACCGAGCTATCCACCCCTCCCGACACCAAGGCCGCAATGCGCGGCTCAGCCACGCCTGCTCGCGCTATCCGCTCCCGCACCGGCGCTGTAAGCCTATCGCTCATCATACGCTCCCGAGCCACCATAGCTAGCTACATGCGCTCGGGCATCTCGATGCCGAGCAGGCTCATCCCACGAGCTACCGTAGAGGCGATAGAGGCACTAAGGGCGAGACGGAAGCCACGCACGGCCTCGTCCTCCTCCTTGAGCACGGAGAACTCGTGATAGAACTGATTGTACTCCTTCACCAGCTCATATACATAGTTGGCTATCACAGCAGGGCTGTAGGCACGTCCAGCCTCAGCCACTACATCAGCATACTCGGCAAGGCGGGCTATGAGCTCCTCCTCCTTGGGCGCGATGCTTATGCCTAGCGTAGCGACATGCTCGGGCAGGGTATAGCCAGCCTCCTCAGCCTTGCGCAGCAAGCTACGGATACGGGCATAGGTGTACTGAATGAAAGGCCCCGTATTGCCCTGAAAGTCTATCGACTCCTTGGGGTTGAAGGTCATATTCTTGCGAGGGTCTACCTTGAGGATAAAGTACTTGAGCGAGCCAAGCCCTACGCGACGAGCTACCTCGCTAGCCTCGTCCTCGGTCATATCCTTGCCCTTACCCTGCTCGTTGGCTATCTCACGGGCTGTATGTATCATCTCGTCCATGAGGTCGTCAGCGTCTACCACGGTGCCCTCGCGGCTCTTCATCTTGCCCTCGGGGAGCTCTACCATGCCGTAGCTAAAGTGCGTGAGCCCCTTGCCAAACTCGAAGCCTAGGCGATCGAGCACCTTGGAGAGTACCTGAAAGTGATAGTTCTGTTCATTGCCTACCACGTACACCATCTTGTCAATGGGATAGTCGACGAAGCGGAGCTTGGCTGTGCCTATATCCTGCGTCATGTACACCGATGTACCGTCGCTACGTAGTAGTATCTTGCGGTCGAGCCCTTCGCTCGTTAGGTCTATCCATACCGATCCATCGGCATCCTGCTCTAGGATACCCTCACGCAGCCCCCGTAGCACCTCATCGCGCCCCACGAGGTAGGTATCGGACTCGTAGTAGATCTTGTCAAAGTCCACGCCCATGCGTCGATAGGTCTCATCGAAGCCCGCGTACACCCATTCGTTCATGCGTCGCCATAGGGCTACCGTCTGCTCATCGCCCTCCTCCCATAGGCGCAGCAGCTGGCGTGCCTCGGCCATTAGGGGGGAGATAGCCTCGGCCTCCTCCTTGGTACGTCCGCCTGCCATGAGTGTGTCCAGCTCGGCCTTGTAGTGCTTGTCAAAGAGGACGTAGAAGTCGCCTATCAGGTGGTCGCCTTTCTTGCCCGTGCTCTCTGGCGTAGCCCCCTCGCCCCACTTCATCCACGCAAGCATCGACTTGCAGATGTGGATACCGCGGTCATTGACGATGTTGGTCTTGACCACGCGCAGCCCATTGGCCTTGAGGATCTCGGCGAGGCTATAGCCCAGCAAGTTGTTGCGTACGTGCCCTAGGTGCAGGGGTTTGTTGGTATTGGGCGAGGAATACTCGATCATCACTAGAGGGGCGGTCTCTGTAGCAGTGCGGTGCCCAAAGGCTGGCTCACCCCTCATCTCATCGAACAGCTCTAGCCATGCCGATGAGGCGATCGTGAGGTTGAGGAAGCCCTTGACTACCTGTATCCCAGCCACGATAGGCTCGTGAGCGAGTAGCCACTCGCCTAGCTCCGTAGCTGTCTGTTCGGGTCCCTTGCGGCTTAGCTTGAGTAGGGGAAAGGCCACTAGCGTCAGGTGCCCCTCGTACTCCTGCTTGCACTTCTGTATCTGAATGAGCTCTGCCACTGGCTCTGCTCCGTAGAGCGCAGCCGAAGCCTTGGCGACTGCCTCCGATAGTTTGCTTATGATCGACATATTACCTATGAATTCGTTCGTTCTCGATTGACCTACAAAGATACAACATATCTGCGTCTCGACCATTCGAGCTGCGAGTGTAGCTGTCGGCACAGCAAGCACACATGGGGAGGAAGAAAAATACGGGGGAGAGACACATATGCCAATATAGTGTGGTATAGGTATTTATATGGATACACAAAGAAAATATGAAGGCATACCTGTCGCCTAGGGTGTCAGTATTTGGTCGATGGTGCGACTATACTACCGAGCTCCCGAAACGTTGGCAACAACAAACTGGGACGCAAGCCATACGCAGAGCAAAGCGACCACGGGCGTAGCCCCAAGGTACAGAGCACTCCGAGCTCACAGATAGGCACTCGGAGATGGAGCTAGGGAGCAAACCTAGTAGCGAAACGTAAGGCGACAAGTAAGGCAAACCGTATTACAAACTTATATTAACGATTTAGATTTATGAACGCGAACCTATTTAAGATGCTTGTCCTCACGGGAGGCATCGTTTCATCTTCCCTGTTCGTAGCATGCAACAAGGACAACAAGATGATGCCAACTCCTCCCAAGGCCAACGGTGGTACGGCAACGATCACTATCGAGAATGTGTCCAAGCCCAAGCTCTTCAACCAAAGTGGTATCTTCAAGGGCGACAAGGAGGAGATCATTAAGCCTGGCGAGAAGACCAGCATCAAGTTCAGCGCAGGCAAGGGGCAGACCCTCATGTTCGCCACAATGTACGGCACCTCCAGCGACTGGTTCTTTGCCCCTGGCCAATCTGGGCTCAAGCTCTACGACAACAACGGCAAGGCCATTACGGGCGATGTCTCATCCGCAGTCGAGCTATTCGACAACGGAACCAAGAAGACGATGACCGAGAAGGAGAGCAAGCCCATCACTAAGGTAACCGAGGTCAAGCCCTCTGAGCTGATGAAGCTCGACCTACAGTACGACGAAGTGAAGTCGGAGTTTACACTAACCATAGAGAATAGATCTTCTGGCGACCACAAGACGCCATTCTCTCGTGGGGTGTGGGCTGTATCCAACTTCGATGGGATGAAGCCTCTCTCAGATATGCCCTTCTTCGCCCTAGGCAAGATGAGCAACCCCGAGATAACAGACATCGCACAGATGGGCGACCCTACGAAGCTCTTCGCCAAGGTCAAGGGTGAGACAGGGCTCTTCACTGGTCTCTCTCCGCTCTTGGTAGTGGTCTACCGCGGGGACAAGAACCCCATATTCGAGGTCGGCAAGAAGGATGCAGGTCTAGGGCTCAAGAATATAGCTCAGATGGGAGATGCCAAGATGCTCACAGAGGCCCTCAAGAAGATGCCCGAGGTGAAGGGTGTTTACCTAGCTGGTAGTGCTCCTATCACTCCTAGCAAGAAGGAAATGGTGCGGGTAGACCTGCCACAGGGCTACAAGGTGGCGTATGTGACCATGTATGGTTTCTCCAACGACTGGTTTTATGCCAACGAAGCGGCTATCGCCTCTACATTCAGAGGTGATGCGACGGCCAGCACAGCACTATTCGATAGTGGTACGGGGCTTGACCAATTCCCTGGTGCAGGCAACAAACAGGCTCTATTCGGCGGAACGCCCGACAAGGAAGACAAGGCCATACAGAAGGTAGGCAATCTATTCCCTGTACCACAAGTCAAGGACGTACTGCGCATTACGATCCAGTAGATCGTCCTCCTCGAGTGAACACTGCTAGACGATAACATACGGCGAACCACCCACCAACAATACGCTATGAAAAAGCTCTCACAGAGCTCCCTCGCCGTATGCCTTACAGAATGGGCGGGGCTACCTCGGTAGCCTCGTCCATTCGCCTTGTCTATCCCCTCCCCTTGGCTTAGCCCCCCTACTCTACGTTCGCCCTAGGGGTGCCCAATGTTACCCCTAGGGTGTACGCCTCAAAAGCCTAGGGTGAACGGCTCGTCCACCCTAGAGCTACCGACAGGAGACTATAGAGCGAGCAGTGCGAGTGGGCACTACGAAAAGCCATACCGCCCTAGCGACTGCAGTCGCTAGGGCGGTATGGCTCTCTAGTGCAGGGGAAGCTATCGATCGATCGTGGGCCCTACTAGGGTATGGATACGCCCTTCGTGCAGGATAGTCCCCTTGGCCTCATCGACCGTCATCGTGCGGTCGATACTCTCCTCTGTAGGGATCTCGCTTGGCTTGTCTAGCAGGGAGCCAGAGACAAGCTTGCCTAGGGTTACCGTAGGGGGCACATAGGTGTACCAGTAGACGTGTACCGACAGCTCCTGAGGGGCGGCCACACCTGCCCTCTTGATACGACGCAGGGTTACCTGCTCGCGGGTGAAAGAGATCGAGTGGGTAATGATCTCCTTGAGTAGCTCGCTCTCGGAGGAGATCACAGCATGATGGACGAAGGTCTTGCCTACCAGATAGCTATCCGAGGTCTTCGTCGGCTCATCTTTCTTGCCACAGGCCAAGAGCGCAAACGCAAGCATTAGCACCACGGCGAGGGCGAATACGTTCTGTCTCATAACTGATCATATTTACATACATACACGTACCCTTTGGCACACTTAGATGCCTTGGGTCTACCACAAAGATAATACATTTATTAACATATCGACTCACTACACATGCGCGCTACTCGGCACGCCATACTGGCTCTACACACCCGATACTTGCAGAGGTGCAGGGATTTGGCTAATTTCGTGGGCATAAGTATTACCCAACCTACAAGAAAGAGATAGATGAAGTTCGTTTCCTGGAATGTCAATGGCCTGCGTGCGTGCTACGACAAGGGCTTTGTGGATATTATGCGTCGGCTCGATGCCGACTTCTTTTGCCTGCAAGAGACCAAGATGCAGGCTGGTCAGCTCGATGCCGAGATAGAGGGCTATCAGTCGTACTGGAACTATGCCGAGAAAAAAGGCTACTCGGGCACCGCCATCTACACCAAGCACCAGCCCCTCTCCGTGAGCTATGGCCTAGGGATCGAGGAGCACGATCAGGAGGGGCGTGTCATCACGATCGAGCTCCCCGACCTCTACCTCGTAACCGTCTATACGCCCAACTCGCAGGATGAGCTCCGCCGCCTCGACTACCGCATGACGTGGGAGGATGCCTTCCGCCAGTACCTCATGGAGCTCGACAAGCGCAAGCCCGTCATCGTGTGTGGCGACCTCAACGTAGCGCACAAGGAGATAGACCTCAAGAACCCCAAGACCAATAGGCGCAACCCAGGATTCACCGACGAGGAGCGTGAGAAGTTTCAGCACCTGCTCGACGCGGGCTTTGTGGATACATTTCGCCACTTCTACCCCGATCAGCGAGACATATACTCGTGGTGGTCGTATCGCTTCAAGTCGCGCGAGAAGAATACTGGCTGGCGTATCGACTACTTCCTCGCCTCCGAGCGTCTGCGCCCCTGCCTCGAGTCGGCCCATATCCATACCGACATCTACGGCTCCGACCACTGCCCCGTCGAGGTCGTCCTCAAGTAAGAAGAGGCTACGCCTGCACGCGGTGCTCGTGCCGCTATGCTACCCCTCAGAACGCAAGTATGCCCGCCTCTCCCGAGGTGGGCATACTGTTCGATTTATCACTTAAACGGTTTACTATTTTACAGAGGGGTACCTAAGATGGCTCAAATACATCTCTACGTTTGCAAAGGTAGAGGAGGCACACCGCCCCCACAATACCTATAAATAAGTATTTTATAGTGATATACTACCTAGGAAGGACTACACGACTAGGACAATGCTCTCTACCAGAGCACCGAAGCCCCCTGCACCAGTGGCGCAGGGGGCTTCGGTCGTCTAGCCTAGGGGAGGCTACTAGATGAGCTCGTGGATCACGAGACCCGAGCGGAGCTTGGGCTCAAACCATGTCGTCTTGGGAGGCATGATGTTGCCCGTGTCAGCGATGTCAATGAGCTGCTTCATCGATACAGGATAGAGGGCTAGGGCTACACGCATCTCACCACTATCTACACGCTTCTTGAGCTCACCGAGGCCACGGATACCGCCCACGAAGTCAATGCGCTTGTCGCTACGCAGGTCCTTGATACCGAGGATCTCATCGAGGATCAGATTGGACGAGATCGTTACGTCGAGCACCCCGATGGGATCGCTGTCGTCGTAGGTACCAGGCTTGGCTGTGAGCGAGTACCAGCGTCCACTCAGGTAGAGTGAGAAGTTGTGCAGGGCCTGTGGACGATACTCCTCGGTGCCCTTGTCCTCTACATCGAAGTGCTTGGCTAGAGCAGCGAGGAATGCCTCATCGCTTAGGCCATTGAGATCCTTCACCACACGATTGTAGTCAATGATCGTGAGCTGATCATCGGGGAAGCACACTGCCATGAAGTAGTTGTACTCCTCATCTCCACGATGGTTGGGGTTCTGCTTGGCCTTCTCTGCCCCCACGAGGGCGGCAGCGGCCGAGCGGTGGTGCCCGTCAGCGATATAGAGGGCAGGCATCTCAGCGAAGAGCTCTGTGATGCGAGCTATGTCGGCCTTGTCGCTGATGATCCAGAAGTCGTGCCCGAAGCCATCGAGCTCTGCCACGAAGCTATAGATAGGCTTGCTGGCGGTGTACTTGGCTACGATCTTGTTGATCTCCTCCTTGGCAGGATAGGCGAAGAATACGGGCTCGATGTTGGCATTGTTGACGCGCACGTGCTTCATGCGATCTTCTTCCTTGTCTCGGCGCGTTAGCTCGTGCTTCTTGATGACGCCATTCATATAGTCTTCCACATAGGCGCAGACCACGAGCCCGTACTGAGTCTTGCCGTTCATCGTCTGGGCATAGACGTAGTAGTTCTCCTCGGGGTCCTGCACGAGCCAGCCCTTATCGCGAAACATGCGGAAGTTCTCAGCAGCCTTCTGATACACACGTTCTTCGTGCTCGTCGGTACCTACAGGGAAGTCGATCTCGGGGCGAATGATGCGGTAGAGCGACTTCTCGTTGCCAGCAGCCTCAGCACGGGCCTCGTCAGAGTTGAGCACATCGTAGGGGCGCGATGCCACCTGCGTTACTAGATCTTGTGGTGGGCGGATACCCTTGAATGGTTTGATTACAGCCATAATGCTAATATGAGATGTGATAAGTCATCAGCCAAAGGTCTGGGGATGTGCCCTAGGCCTTTGGCTGACGATGATTGGATGTTACTTGTTGAGGCGGAAGCGTTCGTTGCCATCCTTGATGAAGCCCACGATCTGATGAGCAGCTGCGAGGCCTGCATTGACGTTGGCTTCGCTAGTCTGAGCTCCCATCTTCTTGGGGGTAGCGAAGTAGCGTTCGCCTAGGGCTTCGAGCATCTCAACGTGGTTGGCAGGCTGGATGTCGGTATAGTAGCGCAGGTCTTCGCGCTCCTTGAGCACCTCGAGGAGCTCTGCCTCGTTGATGATCTCCTTGCGTGCCGTATTGACGAGGATAGCCTTCTTGGGCATAGAGCCCACGAGGACACGGCCTATAGAGCCCTTGGTCTCGGCCGTGGCAGGGATATGCATCGACACGATGTCGCAGCCAGCGAACAGCTCGGCCTGCGTCGCTACGGGCACCACGCCCTCGGCCTTCATAGCCTCTGCTGGAGTAAAGGGATCGAAAGCGAACACCTCCATACCGAAGCCCTTGGCGATACGAGCTACATTGCGCCCCGTAGCACCGAAGGCTAGTAGGCCTAGACGCTTGCCGAGGAGCTCTGTACCCGAGGCGCCACTGAAGCGACCACGAATGCCGAAGAGGAGCATGGCGATGACGAGCTCTGCCACAGCGTTGGCATTCTGCCCTGGAGTATTCATCACACATACGCCGTGGTCGGTAGCAGCCTGTAGGTCTACGTTGTCGTAGCCTGCACCTGCACGCACTACTATCTTGAGCTGCTTGGCGGCCTCGAAGACCTCACGATCGATAATATCACTGCGGAAGATGATCGCATCTACATCGGCCACGGCAGCGAGTAGCTCGGCCTTGCTTGTGTACTTCTCTAGGAGCACCGTCTCAAAGCCTGCGCTTGAGAGGATCTCCTTGATGCCTGCTACGGCAGACGCTGCGAATGGCTTCTCTGTAGCCAACAATACCTTTGTCATGTCAAGTCTATTGCTATTGTATTGAGATGATTGTCTGTGAAGATAGGGCAAGGCACGTGGGGCTACTCTGTAGTGGGTAGCCCCACGTGCGCTTGTCCTCTAGGAGAGGAGGGGGGATCGCTTAGTGCTTGCGCTCAAAGTCGCGCATCGTCTGGATCAGAGCCTCTACGCTACTCTTGGGCATAGCGTTGTAGAGCGAGGCACGGAAGCCACCCACAGAGCGGTGTCCCTTGATGCTAGACATGCCTAGACCTGTGGCATAGGTATAGTACTCGGCCTCGAGCTCCTTGTACTCGTCCTTCATCACGAAGCAGACGTTCATGATCGAGCGGTCCTCTTCGCTCACAGTGCCACGGAAGAGCTTGTTGCGATCGATCTCATCGTAGAGCATATTGGCCTTCTCGAGGTTCATCTGCTCGAGGACCTTCACACCGCCTAGCTCCTTGTACCAACGCATCGTCTGTAGAGCCACGTAGACAGGGAATACGGGGGGAGTGTTGAACATAGAGTCCTCTAGGTGCGTCCTATAGTCGAGCATCGTAGGGATAGGGCGATCTACATGGCCGAGTGCATCAGTGCGCACGATCACGAACGTTACGCCAGCGGGGGCGATATTCTTCTGTGCACCACCATAGATGATGTCGTACTTGGATACGTCTACTGGGCGCGTGAAGATGTCGCTCGACATATCGGCTACCATGCGACAGGGCACATCGGGGTCGTAGCGGAGCTCGGTACCGTACACTGTGTTGTTGGTAGTGATGTGGAGGTAGTCGTAGTCGGCCGTTACCTTATCCCATGGCTTGGGGTACCAGCTGTAGAGGTCGGCCTTGGACGAGCCGAGCACATCTACCTGACCGAAGAGCTTGGCCTCCTTGCTTGCCTTGTTGCCCCACGTACCAGAGTCGATGTAGGCTGCCTTGGTCTTGAGCAGGTTGTAGGGTACCTGACAGAACTGTAGGCTAGCGCCACCACCTAGGAAGAGCACCTCGTAGCCCTCGGGCACATCGAGAAGCTCCTTCATCAGGCTACGGGCCTCTGCCATGGTCGCAGAGAACTCCTTACCACGGTGCGAAACCTCTAGGATAGAGAGACCTGTGCCAGCATAGTTGAGTACGGCTGATGCGGCATCCTTGATAACACTTTCGTCCAGAATTGATGGACCTGCTGAGAAGTTGTGCTTCTTCATAACGATGAAACCTTATTATTTGCTATTGATTGTTTGTCTACTTTTATTTATCAATTACCAAATTCATCCCACTTCCCACCGAGCTTGGAGGCGAGGGACGAGACAAAGGTATTAAGATTAAATTAGACGTACAAGCCTTTTTGCTTTTTTGTCAATCCTTTTTTGTGCATACGCTCAAAGCTATCTATAATGTGTTGCACAGCAAGGCTATTCGTCTAGATCTCCATCCTCCACCTCATCTCTATCATATTCTTCATCAGACGCTTGGGCAATAGGGTCTGGGATACGCTCCTTGATCTTGAGACCCATACGCCCCAGCTTCTCTAGGCGCCCCACGATGTTGCCACGCCCCTCAGAGAGGCTTTTGCGTGCCTCGGAGAGGCTGGCACCTGCCTGCTCTAGGCGTTTCTCGGCCTCTAGGAGACGCTTGGAGAAGAGAACGAACTTGTCGTACATCTTGCCAGCCTCATCGACGATCTTCTCCACGCTACGTATCTGCCTATCGCGTTGCCAGAGGTCGAGGGCCATGCGCAGGGCAGCTATTAGGTTGGTACCATTCATCAGTACTACCTGTTTGCGGTAGGCATCCTCCCACAGTGTGGGGCACTCCTGTATCGCGAGGGCATAGGCAGGCTCGTTGGGGACAAACATCATCACAAAGCCTGCCGACTGCTCCACGACCTCGTCGTAGCGCTTGCCACTGAGCTCATCGATATGCGCACGCACACTACGCAGGTGGCGTATGGCACATGCGCGACGCTCGGCGTCGTCCGTAGCATTGACGTAGTCGGTATAGGCCGTTAGGCTCACCTTGCTATCGATGACGATACGTCCGCCATTGGGATACTGGATGATGACGTCAGGGACGAAACGCCCCTCGCTGGTCTGTACCTGCTCCTGGACGAAGTACTCCTTGCCTCGCTGTAGTCCACTGCCCTCGAGGATCTTCTCGAGTACCATCTCACCCCAGTTGCCCTGTACCTTGGCATCGCCTCGCAGAGCACGGCTAAGCTGATCGGCCTCCTGCCCCAGCTGCATGCTACGCTCCACAAGCTCCTTGATCTGCCCCTGTAGCGACTGACGCTCGCGCGCCTCTTGGCTGTAGGTAGCCTCGACGCGCTCGCCAAAGCGTTTGAGGTCGTCGCTCAGGGGCTTGAGGAGCTCCTTGCTCCGCTCCTCGAGCGAGGTGGTACGCTCCCGAAGTACCTCCTCGGATAGCACCCGAAACTTGGCTTCTAGCTCCTGAACCAGCTCTCCGCGCCCTTGCTTGAGCTCGTCGTACTCGCGCCCTAGGGCCTCGAGGCGAGCCTCAAGACCAGCATTGGCACGCTCGGCTTCACTTAGCTTCTGCCGTAGGGTCTCGGTGCGAGCCTCGGCATCGCCTAGCCTCTGCTCTTGGCGTTGGGTATGCTCACGCAGGGCACTGGCCTCTGCACGTGCTTGCTGTAGCTCGCGGTCGGCTTGCATCCAGCTGGCTTGGGTCTGCGCTATACGTCGGGATAGTACTATCCAGAGGCACACCAATAGCACCGCCAGCACGATTGCGATGATCTCCATAAATGCTTTATATCGGATTATTATGCTCGAGAGGGCACCTCCCCCCTCGTATTGCTCTCCACAAAGGTACATCATACACCTCACCCGATCAAGGGGAGAGCCCTAGGGCTCTGATAAGGATCGCCTCGGTCGATATTGAATGTTTGCATTCGGGCTCGCACAGCGATCAGGGTCACCGCATCAAATTCTTGTCATCTTCTTAATATATTGATTATCAGATCACATCTCTGTGTCCCTCTCTCCTGATCTCAGCTTTGCAGAGAAAGACTATCGTTGATAATCAATGAGATATATTTTGATGCAGTAGCCCTGCCTACATCATATTCTATAATTAAAGATAACAGGCTAGAGTAGAGAAGGATGATGCTATGGACGAAAAAACATCGAACTTTTGGGGCGAAAACATCGATGTTTTTTGAGAAAAAGTTCGATGTTTTGAGGCAAATCGTTCGATGTTTTTGGCCAAAAACATCGAACGATTTGATCCGAAGGAGAAGCCTATCT
>JBHACB010000014.1:0-7312 GCA_041854325.1 Porphyromonas sp. | reverse complement strand
GATAGTCTTGTTGGCTACGCTAGCATCATGATAGCTATGCGCATGGATGACGAGTACTTTCATTCTTTCTTGTCTTAATTGTTATTTAACTGACTGTACGGGAGTATAACAATTCGCCCCGTACGATTGTTGTACCTATGAGTAATCATTACAAACAAAGCGAAGTTATGAAATGTAAACCCATTCTAGCCACACTCGTGGCCACCCTCAGCCTCGCGCTAGGCAGTACTAGCCTAGAGGCACAGACCTCACCCCAGACTTACGATGCCACCAAGGGCGAGTTCGTCCTTATCGCTCTCCCCTATGCACCTAGTGCCCTGGCCCCCGTCATCAGCGAGCAGACCATCCTGCTACACCACGGCAAGCATCTACAGGGCTATGTAAACAATCTCAATAAGCTCAAGCGAGGTACAGCCTTTGAGCACATCAGCGACCTCGAGAGCATCGTACGCCAGAGCAAGGGGGCACTCTTTGACAATGCGGGTCAGCTCCTCAATCACAACCTCTACTTCACGCAGTTTGCCCCCAAGGGCGTAGCACCCTCGGGTCGTCTGCTGGAGCTCATTGAGGGGCAGTGGGGGAGCTTCAAGGCCTTCCAAGATGCCTTCGAGGTCGAGGGTGCACGTCTCTTCGGGTCGGGCTGGCTGTGGCTGGCGCAGGATGCTAGTGGCGAGCTGGTCATCACGCGCGAGCCCAATGGTAGCAACCCCGTAGCTCAGGGCCTGACACCTCTGCTCGGTATCGACCTCTGGGAGCATGCCTACTACCTCGACTATCAGAACAAGCGCGCCGACCACGTGCGTGCCCTATGGCCCATCATCGACTGGCAAGTGGTGGCAGGGCGTCTCAAGTAACGAGGCACTGGTATAGGTCTCCATACAGAGCCTAGTGGGCGGTCGCTCACAAGGCTCGAGGCGAACACCCTAGGGGAGCCAACCGGCCCCTCTAGGGTGTCTTTTTGAGGCAGAGGGCGTGTCCATGGCCTCCGCCTCAGCTCCTCCGTGTGGGGCCCCCTCTCTCTATGAGCCTCCCCTAGGCGATCTGCCCACGTCGGCCCCTAGTGCCACCGCGCCTCACCGCCATGCAGATGCGTGTATTATTGCTATATTTGTGGCACAAGACTACTCCACATATTAGTACTGATATTTCTATATGATTAAGAAACATTCTCTTCTGCTAGTACTGGGGCTGAGCATGGCTGCGGCCTCGGCCCAGCATGGAGCCAAGCCTATCGACCTCAAGGAGGTGGTGCAGGGGCACTTCGCCGCTCGTGGTGCAGGCTATGGCATGCGCTCGATGCCCGATGGCGAGCACTACACCCTGATGAGCCCACAGCGCAACGCCATACTGCGCTATAGCTTCGCCACAGGAGCCCTCGTGGATACACTCTTCTCTACGGGTAGTGCGCGCGACTGTCAGTTCGATCGCTTCGACGACTATCAGATCTCTACCGATGGGCGCCACATCCTGCTATACACCGACCAGACGCCCATCTATCGCCGATCGAGCGAGGCTCACGTGCACCACTACGACGTGCGCCGTAGGCTGGTGGCTCCGCTGAGTGCAGGGGCAGGCAAGGTGATGATACCTACCTTCAGCCCCGATGGGCGTATGGTGGCCTTCGTGCGTGGAGGGAATATCTTTATCAAGAAGTTTGACTTCGACACCGAGGTGCAGGTAACGACCGACGGCCAGCGCAATGCGATCATCAATGGGGCGAGCGACTGGGTGTACGAGGAGGAGTTTGAGGTTACCAACCTCATGAGCTGGAGCGAAGATGGGGCCTTCCTCGCCTATGTCAAGAGCGATGAGAGTGCCGTCCCCGAGTATGGTATGCCCATGTATGGTCAGCGACTCTATCCCGAGGACTATACCTACAAGTATCCCAAGGCTGGCGAGCCCAATTCGGTCGTGTCGGTGCACGTCTACAACGTGGCCGATCGTAGCCAGAAGCGCATAGGCCTCTCGACCGAGGAGAGCTACTACGTGCCTCGCATCAGCTATATAGGCCGTGGTAGTACGCTAGCTGTGATGACGCTCAACCGCAGGCAAAATCACTTCCGCATGATCTACGTCAATAGCAAGACGCTCCTGCCCAAGACGGTCTTTGAGGAGCGTAGCGAGACCTATGTGGACAGCAATCATATCCAGGGTATAGAGTTCACCCCCAGTGGCTTCGCCTACGTGAGCGAACGCTCGGGCTGGGCACACCTCTACCTCATCAGCGATCAGGGGCAGGTGCAGAGGCAGATCACACATGGCGACTGGGACGTTACCGACTTCTACGGCATAGATGCCTCGGGCAACGCCTACCTACAGGCTGCCGACCAAAGCCCTACACAGCGTAGCATCTACCGCATCGATCCTCGAGGCAAGCAGACACGCCTAGGGGCTGGTGTCGGCACCAATAGAGCTCTCTTCGCTAGGAGCTATCGCTACTATATCAATAGCTACAGCACGCTCAACGAGCCTACGACCACGGCCGTCTACCGCACTGCCGACAGCAAGCCTCTGCGCACCCTCGAGGACAATAGTGCCCTGCGTACCAAGCTGGCCGAGTACCGCTTTGCCCCCAAGGAGCTCACCAAGGTGCGTACCGCTGATGGCCTCGAGCTCAATGCGTGGGTGGTGAAGCCGGCCGACTTTGACCCCAGCAAGCAGTATCCCCTACTGCTCATGCAGTATAGTGGGCCCAACTCTCAGCTCGCCCTCGACAGCTACGGCTTCGGCTGGGAGTACTACCTCGCCTCCCGAGGCATCGTAGTGGCCTGTGTCGATGGGCGCGGTACCGGAGCCCGTGGCGAAGCTTGGCGCAAGGGGACCTACCTGCGCCTAGGCCTACAGGAGAGCCACGACCAGATAGCCGCCGCACGCGCCCTAGGTCAGCTCCCCTACATAGATGCTAGCCGCATGGCTATATGGGGGTGGAGCTTCGGTGGATACAATACGCTGATGAGCCTCATCCACGGCGAGGGTACCTTCAAGCTAGGTATCGCTGTAGCCCCCGTTACCGACTGGCGCTACTACGACACGATATACACCGAGCGCTTCATGCGTACACCTCGAGAGAACCCCGAGGGCTACAAGGCTAGCAGTGTGCTGGCAGAGGCCAGTAAGCTACGAGGACGCCTACTGCTGATCCATGGTAGTGCCGACGACAACGTCCACGTGCAGAATAGTATGGACCTCATGACGCGCCTCGTGGATGCCAATATCCCTTTCGATATGGCGATCTACACCGACAAGGACCACAGCATACGTGGAGGCAATACCAGCCTGCACATATACAGCAAGATGGCCCAGTATCTCATCGATCACCTATAGCCCCCCTTCATAGCCTCTACCACCTCCCTCACGAGGCGTGGTAGAGGCTCTATCATCACAATGAGCAACCAAACAACCAACGACAAGCCCCAACGCGTGCGCAAGCCCGAGTGGCTCAAGACACGCCTAGGCGACAACAGCACCTTCGCCGACACCAAGCACTCGGTAGAGGGGCGTGGCCTCAATACGATATGTGCTAGTGGCAGATGTCCCAATCAGGGCGAATGCTGGGGCGCAGGTACGGCTACCTTCATGATAGGCGGAGCGGTGTGTACGCGCGCCTGCCGATTTTGCAACACGCAGAGTAGCAAGACGCCCCCACCCCTCGACCCTGGCGAGCCACAGCGTGTCGCCGATAGCATCAAGGAGATGGGGCTAAGGCATGCTGTCATCACCAGTGTAGACCGCGACGACCTCGCCGACTATGGTGCCGACCACTGGGTCAAGACCATTGAGGCGATACAGCGCACTACCCCCGAGGTAACTATAGAGGTGCTGATACCCGACTTCAATGGCGACCTCGCCCTCGTAGATCGCATCATCGCCCTACGCCCTCGCATCATATCGCACAACCTCGAGACCATACGGCGCCTCACCCCCACTGTGCGACATATCGCCACCTACGATACCAGCCTACGCGTACTAGAGCGTATCGCCTCGAGCGGTGTACGAGCCAAGACAGGCATTATGCTCGGTCTTGGCGAGACTGAGCAGGAGGTGCTCGAGCTCATGGACGACATCAAGCGCATCGGGGTGTCGGTACTCACCATAGGGCAGTATCTACAGCCCACGCGCAGGCATCTGCCTGTGGTGGAGTACGTGCACCCACGGCAGTTTGCCAAGCTACGTATCCTAGGGCTCGAGAAGAAGATAGACCGCATCGAGAGCGGCCCACTAGTGCGCTCGAGCTACCATGCCGAGCGGCACGTCTAGCCCTAGCCTAGCCACGACATCATTACTATCCGAATAAAGAATGAAGCTCATCAGATCTCTCCTCCGCCTAGCTACTCTACTAGCTATAGTAGGTCTCGTGGGGGCCTGTAACCTCCACGAGCAGGTAGTCATCGTGGACAACCCTACCAGCGAACGGATCTCCTTCGCTGTCGATGATCAGCAGTACACGCTCGAGGCCAATACCAGCATGGAGCTTAGGCTCGATAATGGTACGCATACCCTCACTACGCCCACGGGCGAGCGTATCACCTTCGTCAAGGGCGAGGGCGAGGCGCAGTCGCTCCTCAACCCCACACGCTCGCGCTACGTTATCGTCACCGAGGCCTACACAGACACGCCTAGAGATGAGAACATCATGTACACTATACGCTTCAAGGAGATAGAGCTCGATGGGCGTTACTTCTATGGAGCGTTTGAGGTGGTTGATGACTGCTTCATCCCTAGCTCTGGCGATCAGGACTGGCGCTTCGGTCTCGACGAGCCATTCCCCGACACCCTCCCCTGGGACAGAACCGATGATGCCTCGGTCAATCTCATGGTCCGTAAGATCTTCCGCTTACCAGCCTTCCTCGAGGAGTATGCCGACAGCGAGGTGATCAGGGAGCACCGCTAGCCCCTTGGCCGACCCTCGTCCCTCCCCGCTGTGCTCGCGGTGAGGTGGTATCGGATATAATGCTAACTTTGTGCAAGAAATAGGCGATAATAGTAACGTATAATAGCAAGAATATGAAACGACTTTTTTGTGGGGCGGTGGCCCTAGTGATGAGCCTCACCTTCGTGGGCTGCAAGTCTTCGGAGCACGTAGAGGTAGCCAAGGCTTTCTCGGAGCACATGGCCAAGGGCGAGTTTGACGAGGCGACCAAGCTCGCCGACAGCAAGAGCGCAGGCCTTATCAGCTTCGCTGCTACTCTTACTGCTGCCGAGGAGCGCGATTCGCTCAAGAAGACGGACTTCGACTTTGTGCTCCTGAGCGATGAGGTACGTGGCGACTCGGCCTTCGTCAAGTTCGTCAATCGTGCTGCAGTGCCTAGCGATACTACCGACCTCACGCTGACCAAGGTGGAGGGCGAGTGGAAGGTAAGCCTTGCTCCTGACAAGTAGTCCCCCCACATCAGACTATAGAGCCCGATACGGATGCTTCGTGCCTCCTTGTCGGGCTCTGCCGTAGGTATGTACACCCAGCGTATACGCCTCGTAGCCTCTCTAGCGGTAGCTCTAGGCCTTGTGGCCCTAGGGCTATGGCTGTGGAGCAGAGACACGCCTCGCCCTCACCCCCTAGCCCTCGAGGCGTTGCTACCCACAGGGCTCGAGCTACGTGCCGGCGACCTCGTGTGCCGAGAGGGTACGGCCTGGTACTCGCCCCATATACGCCAGCGGATGTCGCGCGAGCAGATCTTCAGCCATGTGGGTATCCTCGCCCCTGTGGCACGAGGGGGCGCACTCTACGTCTGGCATATGGAGCTCGATGACGACCTAGGGCACCACGGCCTCGTGCGCGAGCCCCTAGAGGTCTTTGCTCAGCATGGTACACGCCTCGGGCTATACCGCCCTCGCCTGCCGATCGATGAGGGCCGGCTCGTACGCGATCTCGATAGCCTTGGGCGGCTGAGGCTGGGCTTCGACGACTCCTTCGGCGATGCCTCTCCCACTACCTACTACTGCACTGAGCTGGTAGCGTGTCTACTCGCATCTCACCTACCCATGCCTATCAGCCCCTCCTACAGCCTGCTAGGGCGTCAGCTCTATACGCTCGACGACCTCCTCGATGCGACGCACGCCCAGCTCCTACACCTGACGCCTCACTACTAGCTAGGCGTGGACGTCCTAGGGGCGGCATGGACTTCGTGGGCTATGCCTCGGCAGGGGATGTCGGGTTGTTCTAGATATTTGCTATCTTTGCAGGCGAAATGCCCGGATGGCGGAATTGGTAGACGCGTTGGTCTCAAACACCAATGGACGCAAGTTCGTGCCGGTTCGATCCCGGCTCCGGGTACAGAGTACAAGCGCATCACGGGCTCTAGTCTAGTGGTGCGCTTGTTCGCTTGGGGCGAGTCGCCCGCCAAGGGCTCCTCCTTCCGATGACGATGGCAAGTATCAAGGATATGGCAAAAGATCAGCACCAGCGTATCGCTACGATGACCCTAGCGGCAGTGTACCCCCACTATCTGGCCAAGATAGAGAGGAGGGGGCGTACGCGCGAGGAGCTTCATCGCGTCCTCTCGTGGCTAACGGGCTACGACGAGCAGCAGCTCGCCATGCACCTAGAGCAGGGGAGTAGCTTTGAGCAGTTTTTCGGACAGGCCACACTGCACCCCAATGCGCATCTGATCAAGGGTACCATCTGTGGCTACCGCATTGAGGATATTGACGAACCCCTCACTCGGCAGGTGCGCTACCTCGACAAGCTCGTCGATGAGCTCGCCAAGGGACGAGCCCTCGACCGCATTCTGCGTACCGCCCCCCAGCCCCGAGATCCCGAGGAGGGCAGGGCGATAGGCTTGGATAAGTGCTAGATTTGCCGTATATTTGCCCCTCAGTTTGCATACCCTTGGTGTGCTTTTGGACGGTAAATAGTAACATTATAATATAAGAATTAGTTAGAATGGCTGTATCCATTGAATATACTCGCGACGTGGCCGCTGTGATCACCGTAGCAGTATCTAAGGCAGAGTACCAACCCGCTGTAGACAAGGCTCTCAAGAGCTACCGCGAACGTGCCGACATCCCCGGCTTCCGTAGAGGCAAGGCCCCTATGGGTATGATCGTCAAGAAGTATGGCGCAGGAGCCAAGCTCGAGGAGATCAACCGCCTCGTAGGCCGTGCTCTCTACGACTACATCCACGAGCACAAGCTACGCGTACTCGGTGAGCCCATGCCACTAGCCGACCTCGAGAAGCCTATCAACTTCGAGCAGGATGACGACTTTGAGTTCCTCTTCGAGGTGGCTATCGCGCCCAAGCTCGATGTGAAGCTCGACAAGAGCGACAAGCTCAGCTACTACCACATCGAGGCTAGCGACGACATGGTGCAGGCT
>JBHACB010000013.1:0-32920 GCA_041854325.1 Porphyromonas sp. | reverse complement strand
TGCCAACCACTATAGCAAGCAGGCTGGAGCTACCGATCTAGGGCTGCCCTACATGGAGGCTACAGAGCGCGAGCTAGACCCCAAGTACGGACGTGGTACAGTGGCAGACTTCTATGCCAAGATAGCTCGCGACCTCGAGGAGGGGCTACCCCTGATTGATGACAAGAGCTATCGCAAGCCCAAGTATCACTTCAATCGCCGAGCGGCCTACGCCTTCGCTGCACGTTTTTATCTCTACTACGAGCAGTGGGACAAGGCTGTAGCATGTGCCAACGAGGTACTGGGGGCTACTCAGCCTATATCTACAGACCTCATGCGTAGCTGGTCTGTATTCCGCACCATAGCGGCAGACAACGATTCGCAGGCCAAGGAGTATTCGCGCGTAGACTCGCCTGCCAACATCATGCTACAGACCGTCAAGAGCGACGCCTATCGTATCCTCAACATCAGCTATAGCCTGCTGCGCTTCTCTCACAGCAAGCGTAATGCGACTACCGAGACTATGGCTACGGCCAACATCTGGGGCTCGGGCTACGATACCTACCTATTCCGCACCAATGTATCCGATCGTAGCGATCTATACAATCGTGTCTCATTTCCCAAGTATCCCTACTTCAGTAGCTCCTCCTCAAGTACCATCATAGTGCCGTTCACTACCGAGGAGACTCTGCTGGTGCGTGCCGAGGCCAACGCTCTGCTAGGCAAGTACCAAGAGGCAATGGCGGACCTCAATAGTCTGACAGCAAGCGTGCTCAACTCGGCCAATACGACAGGCAACAAGACGACCTTCACCCTCGACGAGGTGGTGGCCTTCTACAAAGGTATTAGCTACTCTACAGCTAGTCAGTGTACACAGAAGAAGACTCTTAGCCCCAAGTTTGCCCTCTCGGGAGAGGAGCAGGAGGCCTTGCTACACTACATCCTACAGTGCCGTCGTATCATGACGCTACACGATGGGCTTCGTTGGCTGGATGTGCGCCGTTATGGCATCGAGGTGGTACGCTATCAGCACGACAGCAACAACAAGAACATTTTTCACCCCAAGGCCACACTCGCAGCACATGACCTGCGCAAGACGATACAGCTCCCTACCGAGGTGCGTAGTGCTGGTCTAGCACCCAACCCTAGATAATCAGGATAGTCTCAAAAGCAACCATTATGAAGAATATTATATATGGGGCGATAGTCGCCCTAATGCTCTCCGCTTGTGGCGAAGCCGACAAGCTGCGCTCCGAGAGCGTTATCCCCAGTATAGAGAGCGAGCTGAGTACACGTACAGAGCTCGACACCTATATCGAGGAGCACTTTACCAAGCCCTACAATGTGGATCTACTCTATCGCTATGTCGATAGAGAGGTGTCTCGCGAGTGGAGCTTCGTCCCCATTACCTACGAGAAGAGTGTCGAGTTTGCCACCCTCATACAGCATCTGTACTACGAGCCCTTCAGCAAGGTAACGTCGCAGCAATTTCTGCGCGAATACACGCCCAAGATGGTACTACTACTAGGCTCCTATGGTTACAACTCGGATGGCACCGTTACCCTAGGGCTTGCATCCAATGGGGTGAAAGTAGCATTCATGGGTCTGAATGCCCTCGACACCAAGCCTCTCTCTAGCGAGGACCCTGCTGTACGTGCCACTACGCTCGAGTATCTCAATGAGAACTATCTGCGTACGCTCTACCATGAGGGGGCGCATACCTTTCATCAGAAGATTGCCTACCCGATAGAGTACACCAATCTCTCTATTAAGGACTACCAGTATGGGCGGCAGTTCTACTACTGGAAGGACGTCTACGAGGCTGAGAAGAAGAACAAAACGACCTACACGGCCAAGAAACCATCGTTTCTCTATGCTGGCTTCATCACACCCTATGCTAGCTCTACCCCCGATGAAGACTTTGCAGAGCTCTTCTCCTACTGCATCATGTATTCCGATGCCGACTGGGAGCAGCTATACAAGAATGCCGATGGCAAGAACAACGACAGCGATCCCTACACCGGCAAGGAGATCATCATCAAAAAGCGCGAGATTATCAAGAAATATGTCCGTGAGACTTTCGGCGTAAGCGTAGAGGATCTGCGTGCCGAGGTGCATAGCCGTTATCCTCATCTCAAGGACAGAGACTTCACCAAACTACACTAGCCAAAGTGATCGACGTATGAAACGAATACTATTGATATGCCTAGGGCTACTTGCCCTAGCCTCGTGTCGCTTTCGTGAGGACGATGCCTTCGAGCTCTCGCCAGGTCAGCGATTTGAGCAGAAGACCTCTGAGTACGAGAAGGCTCTTATCGCCCAGACTGCCGGCTGGATCATGGAGTACTATGCAGGCACCGACCAGCAGTATGGGGGGCACACATTCATCGTGCGCTTTGAGGCTGGACGCAAGGTGTATGCCTCCTCGGAGTACACGACCGATGAAGAGCTGTCGTATTACTCGATCGATGCCGTCGATGGCGGAGCTGTCCCCTCGCTCGTCTTCGATACGTACAGCAAGGTATTGCACGAGTTCTCTACACCATCGCCTACCGACATCAAGGGCAAGGGAGGGGACTTTGAGTTCAATCTCTCATACACGGATGGTACCTTCGTTCTACAAGGCAAGAAGTGGGGCAACACCATTAGGTTGAGACCTCTGACGGGCGATCGCCTAGCTTACCTCGAGCAGGTCAAGGCCAACAAAGAGGCCATGACCCTAGCTGCCCTAGCCCCCGTCGAGCTACAGGGTGCTACCATTGCCCTCGATATGGATCTCGGGGAGCGTCGCCTCACTTTCGGTAGTGGCGAGACCTCTAGTAGTAGAGCCTTCGCCATTACAGATACGGGCATCAGACTATATGAGCCCATCACCGTGGGAGGCATAACGCTCTCGGAGCTCAAGCTCCACAAGGAGACAAACACCCTCTCTAGCCCCGACGGCAAGCTCTCCACTTCGATGCACTTCCTAGCACCAGAGATCAACCTCAACGAACTCCTCTGGACAGGGTATCTAGTCAAGGACTTTGTCTCGGCAAACTTCCTCGACAAGTTCGCCAGCATCAGGGCCAAGGAGCAGAATATTTGGGGAGGGGACTACGTTACCGATCGACGATTTCAGCTAGGTAAGGGAACGGCATGGACAGGGGCCAAGCTCGTCAAGAACTATGGTTCGGCGACTGAGCTCAAGGGCAAGTACTATGAGATCGGCTATATGCTCGACTTCTATGCTGTCCCTAACCAGCCCGACCAGATCCGTATCAAAGCCAAGACTGGGGGCAAGAACTGGCGCTACTTCAGCGACGTCTATCCTCTCATCACCGAGATCGCTAGCCATGCTCCCTATGTGGTGAGTGCAGTGGAGCAGGGAGGAGAGAGCTATCGCAAGTTCGTGAGCGTCGCCAATGCCGGTGTGTGGTTTTACCTCAGAGTCGAGGATACTACACCTGAGCTACTATCCACAGCCTGGACTATCGACCTCGTATCGGGCTGGGTATCGGACGATCTCGTGGAGGCTTTCCAGCAGGCACAGGATGCCACGACGACCTACACGATCAGCCCATTCGCTACCATTGGCTACCAGAATGCAGCCACTAGTGCTATGTTCTCAGTTACAGATACAGGGTCGGGGTCTCGCTTCAGATGCAATCATCTGATCGATGTCGTTCCCGTCTTTGGTCGCCCCGATGCAGTGCATCTGATCAAGCGTCGGGCAGGCTACTACTGGAGCTACTTCACATTCCTACAGCCTATAGTGGATGCTATTGACGCCAAGTCGCCTTATGCTTTCGTTACGAGAGGAGGATATACTCGCCTCATTAGTATCGACAGTCCCACGACTTGGTTCTACAAGTGGGTAGCGACCGAGTAGCCTAGGCGACTCATCCGACTTAGCGACAGAGATCGTACCATAGACATAGCATTACCCCTAGGGTGTCTGGAGTGGACGCCCTAGGGGTAACTATTTTCCCCTCTAGGGTGACCAGAGCAGACACCCTAGGGAATTCGTGCGGGGCTCCTCAGGAAGAAGCTTCCCCTTAGCCCTCGCTTGTGTGGTCGTTATTAGCAATGTAGCATATGCCTCGAAGAGGATTTGGCTCAGTAGTGTGGGATATTATAGAATAAATCACTACCTTTAGCAGACCATTTAATAGTACAAGACAATGGATACAGTAAACAAAAGGCAAACAGTGCTGATCACTGGTGGGCGTACCCTACTAGGTCGCCGACTGACCGAACATCTACGAGGCAAGGGCTATCGCATCCTGTGGCTTACTCGTGATGTAAGTGGAGGGATGGATATGTGCGATGAGACATTCTTTTGGGATATAGATCAGAACGTGGTAGCGGAGCACCCCCTACGTGAAGCCGATATCATCATACATCTAGCAGGGGCGAGCCTTAGCAGTGAGCGCTGGACGCTCCGACGCAAGCGTGAGATAGTACGTAGTCGTATCCGCTCGGCACGTGTGCTGACCAATGCTCTAGCACGCATTGATCACCACGTCCATACGATCATCTACGGCTCCTCTGTCAGCTACTACGACAGCAAGCTCTCGGGTGAGCCTTGTCATGAACCAGAGGAGGCGGGGACGTCATTCATATCGCAGACCTTCGCAGCTCTAGAGGCAGAGGCAGAGATCGCCAAGCAGCGCCTCGGGGTGCGTACCGTGGTCATGCGCAATGGCATCATCCTAGACCCCTACGCTGGGGTGCTCTCCTATCTGATCAATCCTGTGCGCTTCGGGCTCAATACGCCTCTCGGCTCCGGCGATCAGTCCATCAACTGGATACACTTCCAGGATCTCTGTCGCATCTACGAGCATGCTATGCGTGAGACGGATATGAGCGGAGCATACAACGCCTGTGCTCCCTCGCCAGTTAGCAATAGCCAATTTATGTACGCCCTATCTGCCCTACAAGGGCGCGACCACCTACGCGTACCCATCTCCGGCTTCCTGCTACGCACCGTAGTCGGGGAAATGAGCGAGCCACTCCTCTATGGACGCCCAGCCGCTGTAGACCGCCTTATAGCCACAGGCTTTGGCTTCAACTACGGCAACATCAATCAGGCTCTACGTGCCTGCTTGGCTAAGTAACTCTTGATGGGCTGAGCGACGCCCCCCCCCACAAACGACAAGAGGCTATCTGCTGTGCAGATAGCCTCTTGTCGTTTGTGGGCCCTAGCTAATCTTTGCGATCGAAATAGTCGCCATAGCCATAGTTGTAGCCATACTTACGGCTTATCTTATCTACGTCATTGAGCATGTAGACCATATGGCGATACTTGTTTTCGCTATGGAAGCGCTCGATCTCGGGGAGCATCGTACGCTCTAGCAGGCCGACACGCAGCACGAAGATCGTCTTGTCTACGTGCTGATTGATAATGCTAGCATCGGCAACGATCTCGGCGGGTGGACAGTCGATGAAGATGTAGTCGTATCGCTGCCTTAGCTCCTGCATAAGCTCTGCCATACGCTCGGACACTAGGAGCTCGGTAGGGTTGGGTGGGAGCGTGCCTACAGGGAGCATATCTACGCCTAGGCTCTCGGGTCTACGGCTAATGATGCTATCCAGGCTCTGTACATCACCATTGAGGTAGTTGGCAATACCATGCTTGGGGCGCAGGTGATAGAGCGAGAGCAGAGCACGACGCATATCGAGGTCTACGACGAGTACCTTCTTGCCCTTGAGAGCGAAGCTCACCGCTAGGTTCATGCAGATGAAGGTCTTACCACTATTGGGGTTGATCGAGCAGAACATCACTACCTTGCTGTCGCCCTGTAGCATAAACTCTAGATTGGTACGCACGACGCGGAAGGCTTCATTGCCTATATCTCCACCACCAGCCTGCACCACGAGCGGACGCTCTATATGATTGTCGGCACGGCGTCGTCTGAGGCGTTGCCAGATAGGCTTGCGCTCACGCAGGTTGGGGATCTCGCCGATGAAGGGCATGGAGAGTAGACCCTCGGTGTCCTTGCGTCCGCGCAGGGTGGAGTTCATCGACTCGCGGGCGAAGATGATGCCAGCAGGCACGATGAGCCCAAGAGCTAAGGCGATGAGCAGTACATTGCGCATGAGTGGCGCCGTAGGCTTGCGTGGGCCCGTGGGAGGCGTGATGACACGCGTATTGTATGCTGTGAAAGACTGCGTTAGTTCGTTCTCCTCGCGCTTCTGCAAGAGGTAGAGGTAGAGCGACTCCTTGATCTTCTGCTGACGCTCTACCGTGAGCAGATACTTGGCCTGCTCGGGATTGGCAGCGATGCGTTGGGTATTCTTCTGTTCGCTACGTGAGAGGTTGGCGATCTGCGTATTGAGCGATACGACGACATTGTCGAGAGCCGTCATGATAGCTGTACGCATAGAGGCTAGTGCCTCCTCCATCTCCTTGACAAGTGGGTTGCTGTCGCTACTATTGGCCAGCAGCCGGTTGCGCCCTATGAGGAGATCATTGTATTCGCTGATCTGCCCCTCGAGCTTGTCGCTACCGATACCTGTATTGGCCGGGAGTAGGCGATCCTTGTTGTCAGGGCTTGCGAGGTGGCTACGTACGTACTTGGCCATAGAGAGCTGATTGCTCAGCAGCAGCATCTGCCCTTCTACTTCACCAGCCTTCGCGAGGTAGAGCTCTGTAGCCGAGAGTACGTCGGGCAGTAGGTTTTTGCTCTTGAATGAGGAGATATCGTTGTCCACCAGCCCTAGATCGCGCTCTATCACAGCAAGACGCTCGTTGATAAAGCGCGAGGTGCTCACTGCCACTTGGTTCTTGTCCTCGAGCCATAGCTCGTTGTACACCTGGATGATGGTAGCGAGAATATCTTCGGCACGACGTGGCGATACATCTCGATAAGACAGCTTGATCACCGAAGCCTTCTCGTCCACTAGGCTTGCCTGGAGCTCCTTGAGTAGCCTGTCGGCAGTATCATCAATACGATTGATCTCTACGCGTACACCTGCCTGAGGCGCATAGGCTCCCACTAGAGGGCTCAAATAGATGCGTCCAATAGGCGTGGATAGGGTATCTCCGATCGCTCCCTCTACGACCTGGCCTGCGACCTCGACCTCCTTGGCCTCGAAGTCCCTAAGCAGGACGCGCCCGTTCTCCGACAGGTCGAGGGCAAATCGAGATCCGTACTGGGGATCACCATCCACGACCTTTACCTTCAGGGGTAGGTCTTGGCCGTAAAGAGTGCGCCGGCGCAGGCCCTCACTTACAGAGTAAGACACATGGAGACCAAGGCGACGCACGACCTCTGTGATGATCACGGGCGACTGTATGGTGATCAGCTCGTTCTGCACCTTGATATTGCTCTGAAAAAGGCCAAGGTCAGAGATAGCTCCCATATCGGGTAGGCTACCCGTCTTGGTGTCTTCCTTTACGAGGATAGAGGCCGAGCGAGTGTACTCGGGTTGCTTGATCATCAGATAGAGCACAGCGATAGAGAAAGCGCATGCTACCGACAGCACGAACCAACGCCAGCGCACCGCAAAGAGCTGTAGCAGGTCTTGGATGCTCATAAACTCCTCTTCTTTCTCCGCTCGTTTATCTTGTATTGTAGACATTCTTTGTATCGTTATCTATTTGTATTCGTGGTTCTCACTACTTGCGTATCAGCAGGGCAACACTCGTAGCCAGAGTGGCTAGAGAGATCCAAAACGAGGTAGAGAGTACGTTGTTACCATTGACTGTGGACTGCCGAGCTCGCACCACATTGGGCTCTACGTAGATGACATCATTTTGCTTGAGATAGTAACCTGGCGAATGAGCTACCTGCTCACCCGAGCGCAGATCGAGCTGATAGGTGCGCTGTACACCGCCTTCCTCTCGTAGCACTAGGATACGATCACGCTTGCCATAGATAGTGAGGTCGCCCGCTTGGCTCAGAGCATCGAGCACCGTCATCTTGTCACGATCCATCGAGTAGCGCCCTGGGCGAGCTACTTCGCCCATGACAGAGAAATAGTGGTTGTGTATCTCTACCGTTACGACAGGGTCCATAACCACCCCTCTAGCTATGAGGCTCTCCTTGACATAGGTAGCGACTTGGTGGCGTGTCTTGCCTGCTATCTCTAGCTTGCCTAGCACAGGGAAGTCGATCGTCCCCTCGGGAGCGACGACATAGGTCGATACGGCTTGGCTTTGGGAGAAGGCACCAGCCCCCTGAGCTCCTATCCTAGTAGCTACCACGGGCAGGTTGAGCAGATTGGCCAGCTCAGCATCTTTGCTACTGATCGTGATCGATATGCGGTCATTGGCTGAGAGCACTATCTCCTGAGCTTTGTATAGCTGTACCGCGCTTACCTGACCATCGGTAGCGAGATCTTGGAAATAGTTGATATTCTTGGGGGCTCCACAGCTACTAAGCAGTGTAGCTAGCAGGCTCCCTAGTACAAGTATTCGAGTAGTCATACGCTATGTTGCTCTATTTATTATGTTCCTAACAATAGACCTCATTCTTGGCTCGCTTCTTGCGCCTTAGGTGCAAGATGCCAAGGACAAAGGCCATACCAAGCAGAATGTTTACGACAAAGACCAAGGTGGCATTGAGGTATATGGATATCCACATGCTCAAAACGGTCAAGAAGACTGCACACAGCAACAGAACGGCAACGATCTGACGATGCGAGAGCCCAAGATCAAGGAGGTAGTGATGAATGTGATTTCGGTCTGGGCTTAGCGGGCTACGACCTCGGCTAATACGATAGAAAAAGACTCTAATCACATCAAGGCAAGGTAGTAGTAATGGTGCAAAGGCCATGATAAGAGGGTTCATGCCGTGTATGCCCTCCCTAGGGAGGTCGGCTCCGAGTATCTTTATGGCCAGTACCGACAATAATAGACCTATAGATAGGGTGCCGGTATCGCCCATGAAGATCTTACGCCCTTTCTCAGCCCTACCGAACACATTGAAGTACACAAAGGGCAGTATAGCACCTATAGAGGCAGCAGCTATTAGAGCGTAGATATTGAGGTGCGCATGTAGCGACAGCACTAGATAGTATAGCAGAGCGAAGATCCCTAGAGAAGATGCAAGGCCATCGACGCCATCGATCAAGTTGATCGCATTGGTTACGAAGACTATCACTAGGGCAGTCAAGGATATCGACAGCCAGCCATCGAGGACACACACACCGAGCAAGCCGTGGATATTGGTGATCGTAACCCCCGATGCTATGAGAAGTGCCGCACAAAAGACTTGGGCGACAAACTTCACCCAAGCCTTGAGCGTCAGGAGATCATCACCGATCCCCAAGAAATATACGAAGAGGAGGGAAGAGATGACAAGAGACAAATCTGCTAGACTCCTAGCAAACGCGCCATGGAGATCTGCCTGTACAATGTGATGATGCACTCCCCAGACGAGGAAGATAGAGAATAAGATGGCGGGCATGAAGACTACCCCACCGAGTCGAGGGATGGGCCTCACATGTACTTTGCGCTCGTCGGGGACATCGTAGAGCTTGTATCTCTGAGCTACCTTGAGTACTTGAGGAAGCATGAGCATAGACACGACTAGGGAGACGACAAATGCGCCCCCTATGTACATGCCCCATACCTGATTTAGTGCGGTCATTAGTGATATACTTCAAATCTATATGATACAATGGTGGCCACTTAGGCAATCCCACCCAACAATCTTATCACACCGAGGATACCAATCCTCATCAAACTAAAACTCCCTTCTTTGATTAGGCATCTCACCATCAACTTCACAGAGCTCAGAAAGTAAGTGCCAAAGCGACTACAAAGTAAGGTAAAAAAACTGTACAAGACAACCTTTGGACAACAAAAAGCAAGAAGATAAGTAGGCAGAGAGCAGCTGTAGACAGCTATAGCCCAAGAGGGTACCCCTCGTCTACGTGGCTGAAGACTGTTGGGTATAGCCGCTCGGCAACGAGAGTGTGTTAAATATATTGTTACCTTTGTGTAATTTTAGTATGCAAATTGCGATCAATTGGACAAGATGAGAAAGATAACATTAGCACTTAGTGCCGCTCTACTGCTCGGCACGGCATCCCAAGCCTATGCACAGGTGAGCGATGTTAGTTTTACAGTGTCGCCCGTTGTCGGCTACACGATTTGGGACAAAAACCTCAACCTAGGCAACTCTCCCTTTTGGGGTCTACGCGCTGGCTTTGGCTTTGGGCCTCTCCTAGAGCTACGCGCCAACTACGAACGAAGTTTCGACCTCAAGGGCAAGCTACAGGGTGCTGGCTGGCGTGCGCTCAACAATCTAGGAAACAAGCTCGAGGGCTCATCGGTAGACATCACACGTATGGGTGGAGAGCTTAAGGTCAACCTGTGGAGCAATGCAGTCCTAACGCCTTATCTGACGGCAGGTGCTGGGGTCATTGGGTTCGAGTACGACGACCCTGCGACCACGGGAGCGCGCATCGAGGAAGACCAGCTCTTCGGTGCTCTAGGGGCAGGGCTCAAGATCAACCTTGCTCGCCGTGTAGCCCTATCGCTAGAGGTAAAGAATACACTCTTCAACGTCGATGACTCCAACCACTACCTTGCTACCAATGTAGCCAGTGGCAAGACTCTGCACAACTGGGCAGGGCTCGCCTCTCTCGACTTATACTTCGGTGGGCGCCAGTACGACAAGGATGCCGTAACGCAAGCCTACCGCGCTACCTTCGGGGATGGGTTTCGTGGCATGAAGTTCGTTGTAGAGCCTGGTGTGGCTTACCTCAATTTCCACAGCGACTCGCACTATCGCGACACTTGGCTCCTCGGAGGCTCGGCAGGCGTCGACTTCAATGACCTCATCGGTCTTCGTGGCTTCTACTACCGCGAGACGGCCGATGCTACGCGCCTTAGCCTTCAGCTAGGTAAGAGCCTAGAGCTCTATGGGGCGCATCTGCTCACACGCCTCAACGTTGCTCGTGGTGTAACGCCTTTCCTAACCCTTGGTGGGGGACACATGAACGTCACCAATGCCTACATCGATGCCGATGGCAACCTCGATACGACCAAGGACGGCTGGTTCGCTATGGGTGGCGCGGGCCTCGAGATACCTCTACACCGCACGATAGCCCTCTTCGGTACAGCCAATGCTATGCTCAACGAGCAGGAGAACCCTAGCTTCTCTACCGCGACCGACCCCTCGTCGATCAAGATCAATTGGTTGTTTCAGGGTGGCCTACGCTTCAACTTCGGAGCCAAGAGTCGCTCGGGCGAGGAGGCCTACCTCGCCTATACGAGCGATCGTGTAGCCACAGAGCGCCGTGCTCGTCTCGACGAGCTCAATGAGCTACGCGCCAGCTATGATGCTCGCATCGAGAAGCTCAACAGTGATCTGAGCCTAGCAGCCTCTCGCCTCGACACCCTACAGATGGTGGAGCTCATTGAGGAGAAGGGCCGTCTCAACGATGCTCGTAGCCGTGTAGAGGTAGAGCGTCTCATGGCTGTGAGCGATGCCCAAGATGGCGTGGTCGATACTATGGAGACAGCGACCCTCGCTCCTATCCCTTCGTCGCCCATGGTGATGACAGAGGCACAGCTCGAGCGTATCATTGCTCGTGTCCTAGAGGCTGCTGGGCGTAGACAGCCAGTTAGCCAGAGGCTCAGTGACCTAGATAAGATCCTCCTCATCGGGGCTATGCGTAGTGGACAGCTACAGCCTACAGCCCTCCAAGCACTGCTCCCTACAGCAGTCGTAGCCGATACGGTACGCACCATAGCCCCACAGCCCGACCAGACGAGTGAGCTACTCAAGAAGATAGAGGCTCTAGAGGCCAAGATCAATCAGCAGAGTGCCTCGCTACAGCAGGGACAGACCACCCAGCCTCAAGAGCTTCGGATCCAGTCTAACGGACTGAAGATCTCGGGCAACCAAACCATGGTAGCTACAGCTGGTCGCGACAGTAGCTCTTTCTACATGCATCAGATTGACAACAAGGGGCGTGTAGAGACCGTCAAGTACACGGTCAACAAACCCTTCTTGAGCTTCTCTGGCATTGATGTGCTCGCGGGGGTCGGCTTTGGCGATGCCACGACCTTCAACGTAGGCGTACGCCCCCAGTTCCAAATGGGCTCGTCGCGCTTCTTCCTCTCTCCCGATGTATTCTATGGTTTCGGGAGCAAGTCAGGTTATGGCCTCAGTGCACAGGTAACGTATCGCTTTGGCTCGATAGAGTCTGCTAAGATCGTCCCCTATATCGGGGCTGGTGTAGGCTACTCACACATCAATAGTCTCAATCGCTTTGGCTTCACGGGCCTAGCTGGCATTAGCCTACAGAAGGTGCTCGGTGGGCGTTTCTTCGTAGACTACAGCCTACGACCCGCCCTCAAGAATCATCAGATCTCCGCCGGCTACAGCTTCTACTTCTAACCCTTCAAATCATCTAGATATGAAGCAGGTTGTACTACTACTGATCCTCTTCCTAGGCCTAGGTACAACGGGGCTAGCGCAGGGGAGTACGACATCCAAGCCCTCTAGCGATAGCCTCATCATAGTGGAGGAAGATGCGCTAGTCAGGAGCCTTGTAGCCCTAGTACAGGCTCGCGATAGCGTGGCCGAGGTCGAGCTCCGTGAGGTGATCGAGCTCCTGCGCCTACAGCTTCTCTTCGATCTCTTTGCGCCCCAAGATCAGCCACTACCGAACGCTACGCCCGTAGCCACTGCTGGCGATCAGACACTACTACGCGAGCGTATCGCCCTGCTAGAGCGCATGCTAGGCACGCAACCCTCCTCTCCTCAGATATCTCTACGCCCTACGACGACCAAGGCCGTGGTGGAGCCCCATCAGGCACAGCGTATAGAGACACGCATGGTAGAGCGTGAGGTGCAGGCTCCACAGCGCTCTCGAGACACGACTACCACTGCCACTACACCTCGTCGAGAGCTGAGCCCTCGCCGCACCTCTACAGTCGTAGTGAACACTACGCGTGAGAACAAGCAACAGGTAGCCGAGCTAGAGCGACAGCTCGCGGAGCTCGAGGCACGCCTCGCTGACACCACTAGTGTTGCCGAGGTCTCTGCGCTCTCTGCGTCCGCAGTAGCGGATACTATCCGACTCGTATCACGGGAAGTGATGCTACAGCCTAGAGGCTTCCAGCGCTCTGTCTTCTTCACCCTCGGTAGCCATGCTGTGGGGGCTCAAGCAGAGGTAGTACTGAGTGAGGTAGTCGCATTCCTTCGAGAGTTTGGCAGCACGCGCATCTGTCTCCGAGGCTTCGCATCGCCCGATGGTAGTACCAAGGCCAATGAGCTACTAGCTCGTCGTCGTCTCGCTACCGTAGAGGCCTATCTGCGCAGCCAAGGTATAGACTCCGATCGTATCGTCGTGGAGCAGGCTAGCATCGATCGCCAAGCTATTGGCCATCAGATAGCTCGGCGTGTAGATGTCGTACAGCTCTAGCGAGCTAACCCTCCGATAGCCGACAGCCAGGCCCTCTCGTGTATGAGGGCTTGGCTGTCGGCATTTTTGTTCTCCTCGCTCTAGCGTGCCTCGAGGAGGGCAATTGTAACAAAACAGACATTTGTATCCTCAATAAATGGCCCATTTTACCTCTCTTCGCGACATCCTCTGTACATACGCCTCATAGGGCTCTAGTAATGATCGCCTCGGTCGATATTGAATGATCGCCTCGATCGATGTTAAATGATCGCTTTGGGGCGTTAGCAAGGAGCCCTCTAGTGGCAACCATTGACCCCTCACTAGGAGGAGCCAAAACATAATATTTCGGATTTTGCTCCACGCTCATGAGGCGAGGTAGAGGTCAGCGATCGAAGACTAGCGTCCATGTGCCTTGGGGCAATGAAGCTATATCGCTCTGCGTTAGACAGGATATATAGGAGACTTGGGTAGATGAGGCAAAAAGTGTAATTTTGGGAGTTATTTCAATAGACAAACAGAACTCAATGGGTAGAATAATAGCCCTTGCCAATCAGAAGGGTGGTGTCGGCAAAACCACGACAGCCATCAATCTAGCCGCATCGCTTGCCTCGCTCGAGCGTCGTGTACTAGTCGTAGACACAGACGCTCAGGCCAATGCCTCCTCGGGCTTGGGGATAGATGTCGGTGAGCTAAGACAAACGATCTACGAGTGCCTATGCACAGGGGCTCTGGCTAGCGACGTCGTGCTACATACACAGATAGAGGGGCTCGATATCATCCCCTCGCATATCGATCTCGCGGGGGCCGATCTCGAGCTCCTAGAGCGCGATAGGCGCGAGTATGTACTGAGCCAGGTACTAGCCCCCGTTAGGGATCTCTACGACTATATCATCATCGACTGTTCGCCCTCGCTAGGGCTCATCACTGTCAACTCGCTCGTGGCGGCCGACTCGGTAATCATACCCGTGCAATGCGAGTACTTCGCCCTCGAGGGTATCAGCAAGCTACTCAACACGATCAAGATCGTCAAGACACGCCTCAACCCTCGCCTAGAGATAGAGGGCTTCTTGATGACCATGTACGATAGCCGTACACGTCTCAACAATCAGATCTACGAGGAGGTCAAGAACCACTTCCAGTCGCTCGTCTTCGATACGGTAATACAACGCAACGTCAAGCTCGGTGAGGCGCCCAGTCATGGGCTACCTGCCCTGCTCTACGATGCCGAGAGCCGTGGAGCGATCAACCACCTACAGCTAGCTAGGGAGATTATTAACAAACATCAGCGCAGTTAGCAATGAGCAAACGACATAAGCCTCTCCTTGGTAGAGGCCTCGACTCACTCCTCGGTGGCACATCGACAGATGCCACGCTCGAGGGGCTACAGCATGGAGCAGGGCTACATGCCTCGTCTATAGCCACACTACCTCTCTCGCTCATCGATCCCAACAAGGCACAGCCACGCCAAGACTTCGATCAGGAGCGTATTGAGGAGCTTGCCACCTCGATTAGGAGCCTGGGGCTCATACAGCCTATCACTGTACAGCCACAGCCCGATGGGCGCTACCTCATCATATCGGGCGAGCGTCGCTATAGGGCGGCACAGCTGGCAGGGCTCACAGAGCTACCTGTCTATGTGAGGCAGGCCGCCACGGAGGAGATCCTAGAGCTAGCCCTAGTAGAGAATATACAGCGCGAGGATCTCAATGCTATAGAGATAGCTCTCGCCTACCAGCAGCTATCCGAGAGCCTAGGGCTGACGCACGAGGCACTGGCCGAGCGTGTAGGTAAGAAGCGCGCCACCGTGAGCAACTACCTGCGCCTACTGCGCCTACCTGCACAGATACAGCTAGGTCTTAGCCAGCGTCTGCTAGAGATGGCGCACGCACGTGCCCTACTACAAGTAGAGGATCCCGAGCGACAGCTGGAGCTCTATCAGATGACGATCACTGAGAAGCTCAGTGTGCGCGAGGTAGAGGATCTAGCCCGCGCTATCGAGCAGGGACAGCCCGAGGAGGAGACCAGCGATATACCCCCCGTGGCTACTAGGGGTAAGGCGTCTCAGCCACAGGAGTTCAAGGCTCTGGAGCATCACCTTGGGCAGGTGTTTGGCGCCAAGGTATCGCTACGTTGCTCGCCCAAGGGCAAGGGTCGTATCACTATTCCCTTCGCTGGCGAAGAAGAGCTCGAGCGTATCATACTGCTACTCGAGCGTATCCAAAAAGGCTAGACTATGAAGGCGTGCGCACTGACCCGATGGCTAGTAGCTATCTGCATCTGCCTCCTCCTAGGAGTGGGCAGGCTATGTGCTCAGCCTACTATGGTAGAGCCCGATAGCGTCAGCGCCTCTCCTCACGTGGAGGGCGACACCATCATCGCTCCGCCAGTACTCGAGGGGCTGACCCACACCGATAGCCTACAGATCGATCAGTCGCTACGTGTCGCTGAGCGTGTCGCTACTCCTTGGCAGCCCAAGTCGGGTAAGGCCCTGCTCTGGGCCATCATACCTGGAGGCGGACAGATATACAACCGCAAGTACTGGAAGCTCCCTATCGTATGGGGAGCCCTAGCTACCTGCGTCTACTTCGTGGGATGGAATGGACGCATGTACAACGAGTATCACGCAGCCTATCGCGACATTATGAGCGCAGACCCTGCCACCAACACCGCTTGGCTAGCCTTCGCCCCCTCTGGAGCCAAGGCCGAGGACTACGAGAAGTACAGCTACCTCAAGTCTACGCTACAGCGAGGCAACGACTACTATCGTCGCTACCGCGATCTAAGCGTCGTGCTGACTGTCGCTGTCTATGGCCTATCGCTGCTCGATGCATACGTAGATGCCGAGCTCTTTACCTTTGACATCTCACCCGATCTATCCATGAGGATAACGCCCAGCGTTGCCCTCCCCACACCACAGATACCGTCCTACCAAATGGGCGTCATGTGTCATCTTACATTCTAGAAGAGCGTGAATAGAGCGAGAATAATCTTAAGCATAGCTACTGCACTAGCGACCCTCCTAGCGTCGTCATCAGCACGGGCACAGCTCACTGACAGCGTCGGGCACCACTCGGGCACAGCACGTACCACGACCAAGCTTCCCAAGGAGGATCTCCAGCTACCAGGTACGCTGGATGCCGACCTTGAGAAGCTACTTCAGCGCTGGTACGAGGGCTACACACGCCTAGGTACTGCTTCATCGCCAGTCAATAGAGCCTATGTGCCCATCCCCGAGGTGCACGATAGCATCTACATCAATATGCTCGACCGAATGCCCTCGGCTATGCGTATGAGCTACAATGCTATAGTACGCGAGAGCATCGAGCTATATCTCTTTCGTCGTAGACCTCTACTTAGCTCCATGCTTAGCCTAGCCGACCTCTATTTCCCCGAGATAGAGACCGTGCTCGACAAGCATGGCCTACCTCTGGAGCTCAAGTATCTTACCATAGTGGAGAGTGCTCTCAACCCCTCGGCCGTATCGCCCATGGGGGCTGCTGGCCTCTGGCAACTCATGCTCCCTACGGCACGCATCTATGGCCTCAAGGTCAATAGTCTCGTAGACGAGCGGCTAGACCCCAGCAAGAGTACAGTAGCCGCCTGCAAGCTCCTCTCCGAGCTACACCGCATGTATGGCGACTGGTGGCTCGCTATCGCTGCGTACAACTGTGGTCCTGGCAACGTCAATCGTGCTATCAGGCGTGCCGGTTCGTCGCCTGGCGCCTCCTTTTGGGATATCTACCCCCATCTACCTCGTGAGACGCGCCGATACATTCCGCTCTTCATTGGGGCTTACTTCGCGATGTACTACCACAGCCAGTACAACATCCCTCGTCGCGAGCTCGGTAGGCCACTAGCTACCGAACACTATGTGTTTGAGGAGCAGATCACCTTCCAGCGACTGGCCGAGCTCACCAAGGTGAGTGAGGAGCAGATCAAGGCCTACAATCCGCAGTTTAGACGGGGTATCATCCCTGGCAATACAGAGCCCTACTCTGTACGTCTACCAGTATCGGCAGTGCTTGCTCTAGAAGGCATTACACCCGATAGTCTGCGTAGCCACGACCTCGCCGTAGAGATGGTGGAGCCCGATGGTAGCACACCCGCTACCGACAAGGCCTCAAAGCGAGACAAGGCAAGCAAGAAAGGGAAGAAAGAGAAGGCTACAGCATCGCGCCAGCACAAGGTCAAGAAGGGCGATACGCTCAGTGCCATTGCACGTCGCTATGGCGTTACGACCAAGCAGATACGTCGCTGGAATGGCCTCAAGTCGGACAAGCTACGCATCGGCCAGCGCCTCATCGTAGCACAGTAGACGTACAGCAATGGCATCGCACACTTCATCTCCTCGCTCGCTCCGTATCGCTAGCATCACTACGCGGGGGCTCCTCGCCCTTGTCCTAGCGATGATGCTCTGGGCCTGCGCCAATGTAGGCAACCCCGAGGGTGGCCCTTACGACATGGATCCTCCTCGTCTAGTGCAGGCACGTCCTGCACACATGGAGCTCAACGT
This sequence comes from Porphyromonas sp., assembly GCA_041854325.1. Lineage (GTDB taxonomy): Bacteria > Bacteroidota > Bacteroidia > Bacteroidales > Porphyromonadaceae > Porphyromonas. The sequence continues at coordinate 15,078 of JBHACB010000013.1, read as the reverse complement.
CAAGCAGGGGCGTATCAAGCTCACGTTCGATGAGTACATCAAGCTCTCACAGCAAGACAAAGTGATCGTATCGCCTCCACAGACCACCCCTCCCAACATGGCGGCTGTAGGCAAATCGATCAATATCCGCCTACAGGATAGCCTCCGACCCAATACGACCTACAGCATCTACTTCGATGATGCCGTGGTAGACAACAACGAGGACAATCCTCTAGAGAACTTCGCCTATACCTTCTCCACTGGCCCTACGATCGATAGTATGCAGATATCAGGTGTAGTGCTCGATGCCTATACCCTAGAGCCTGTAGGGGGTGTAGTGCTCGGAGCCTATCTCGATGAGGCTGGTGTCGATAGCGCGGTCTTGACTCGAGCCTTCCCCTTCGCCAGCAAGACCAACAAGATGGGGCTATTCACCATCCGTGGACTCAAGGACTCGACCTATCGTGTCTATGCCCTCAAGGACGATGACAACGACTACCGCTATCGCCCCGATGCCGAGGGCTTCGCATTCGATGGCCTTGTACACCGCACTAGCAAGCTCGATAGTCTGCGTACCGATACGATCAAGATCGACTCAATAGTACGGCGCGATACCCTGTGGCGCGACTCACTCGTTACCTATGGGCACACCTATTACTATCCCGATAACCTCGTACTACGCTACTATCAGCCCATGGACCGTAGGCAGGGCATCGAACGGCACTATCGCAAGGATACGCTCTCGCTACACATTGACTACTACACCAAGCCCAGCGAGGAGCCTCGAGTGCGCTCACTCGATCTTCCCGACCTCCCCTTCGATAGCCTCTTCTACACCTCTACTCAGGAGCGTAGTACAGCCTACTGGGTGCGTCATCGTGAGCTGATGGGGCGCGACTCCATTAGACTCGAGGTCTCTTATATGCGTACCGACTCCTTGCTACACCTCCAGCAGGCGACCGATACCCTAGTCTTCCACAAGCCTAAGGTGCGCGCCAAGCCACATCGTAAGCAAGAGAAAGAGCCCAACCCCTTCACCCTCACTCTATCTGGTGCCCGAGGTGTAGTGGCCGAGACATTGCGCGACAGCCTCATCCTCACGAGTAGTCTGCCTATCGCCCAGTTTCCCGAGGGTGCTATTCGCCTAGAGCATGCAGTGGACTCGGCTCAGTTTGAGCCTCTGTCTTTCGCTCTCGAGCCTGCGCAGACTCCCATGAGCGTATCCCTGCTCTTCACACGAGCCTATGGGGCCAAGTATCGCATACGCATCGACTCTGCCGCCCTGCATAGCATCTATGGGCACGCCTGCGACTCGGTCTACTTCGAGCAGAAGACACAGCTCGAGGCCGAGCTAGGCCAGCTACAAGTCGCCATATCAGGTCTAGAGGGGCGACTTATGGTGGAGCTCCTAGACAAGAGTGGGAGTGTGCTACTAGCCCAGCAGGCAGTAGCTACCGATAGCTTACCACAGCCATCGACTGCTCCTCAAGACACAATGCTGACCAAGCTCCTCGATCGTGGTGCTCCACAAACCACCGACACCCTAGCGAGCGAAATCGCAAAGAGTGGGTATCGGGTAGAGTTTGTAGACCTCAAGCCGAGCGACTACTACCTGCGTCTCTATGTAGATACCAATGGCGATGGCCAGTGGACAGCGGGGCTCTACCCAAGCAGGCAACCCGAGATGATGTACTACAGCCCTGCTAGCTATTCGGTGAAGAAAGGCTTCACTACCAGCGAAGCATGGAAACCCCTTGCCACTCCTCTAGACAAGCAAAAGCCAGAGGCTCTGCGCAAGGTAAAGCCAGAGACGAAGAAAGAGCGTGTCGATAAGAATATCGAGTACTATCGTCAGCAAGGGCGCAAGAAAAAGAAGTAATAGCCCTACCATACTCTATCGGCCTCTACCACATTCACAGATAACGACAATCTATCTGTGAATGTGGTAGATGTCTTATACCCCAACCCTCTGTAGATTGGTCGATGATCGCCACAAGTAGGTATCTCGTAGACCCAAGGAGCAAATAAAATATACCTAGATGTTGGTATATTGAAAAGTATTGTTACCTTTGTAGCAGAAATAAGATTTATCACTTAAACGGTTTAGTTTTATGGCACATGTAATTACTGATAGCTGTGTAGCCTGTGGCACTTGCATCGACGAATGTCCAGTATCTGCAATCTCTGAAGGCTCAATCTACGTGATTGACGCAGACACCTGCATCGACTGTGGCGCTTGCGCAGCTGTTTGTCCTACCGAAGCGATCCACGCCTAGTCGGTAGACACCTAAGAGATCAAGAGTTCTCTATTTAGTAGAGTTTTTGAAGTTTGAGAGATGTTGAGGCTCGGCCCCTAGGGGTCGGGCCTTGACGTTGCTTTGCCTCTCTCTCCTACAGTGTCTACTATTCGTACCCTAGGTATCCCCCTAGGAGCACAAATGCAGTGACTAGGGCTAACGCCTCGTTCACCCTAGGCTTTTTTGAGCTTGCCTACGATGGTACCCCCCTTCCATGGGCAAGAGACAAGTAAGAGGATATGGGCTCTGACGATCTGTCTCGGGGTGCTAACTAAGCGAAGCCCCTGTAAAAGACTATTGGACAGGAGGGGCTAAAGGGGCAATGCGTGCTACTAGGATAATAACCGCTACGAAGCTAGCCTTACTTCCTGGCGCGTCAGCCCTGATGCAGCGACAATGGGAGTGCACACATATGGAAAGAATGTGTATCTTTGCTAAGACGAAAAAGATGGTGAAGATAGTTGCAAAACCTCTTTAACCAACCTAACAGTTTTATATGAGACGAACTAAGAAAACGATGCAGATGAGCCAAAACCTCATCTTGCTACGCAACCTGCTCGCAGATGTAGTGCGTGAAGACCTCGGCACCGATATGGGCCAACGTATCGAAGCTATACGTGAGCTAGTCAGCGATCATGGAGAGGAGGGGATCCCCGTAGACAAGCTAGCCGATGCCATCACCTCCCTATCGGACAAGGAGCTACTCTACATCGCACAGACCTTCAACCAGTCCCTCAACCTCATCAACACAGCCGAACAGCTCAATGAGATCGAGGAGCAGGTCATCAAGCACAACCCCGTACGCTTCATCGCCCTCTGCCAAGAGCTCAAGAGTGAGGGCTGTAGCCGCGAAGAGATCATACGTGCCCTCGAGCAGCTATCTATCGACCTAGTACTCACGGCGCACCCTACCGAGATCAATCGCCGATCGCTCATCAACAACCTCAATGAGACGAGCGACTGTCTGCTCGAGCTCAACCGCTCTGATCTCCCCGACTACAAGCGTGCCCAGCTGATGCGTCGCCTACGACAGCTTGTCGTACAGTATTGGTTTACAGACGAGATCCGTAAGAATAGACCCACCCCTGTCGAGGAGGCTAAGTGGGGCAATGACGTCATAGAGACCAGCCTATGGCATGCCGTACCAGCATTCGTACGTGAGCTCAACGTGCAGCTCGAGGATACCCTCGAGGGCTACACACTACCGATAGATGCTCGCCCAGTGCAGTTCTCGGCCTGGATGGGGGGAGACCGTGATGGCAACCCGAACGTAACGGCCAACGTTACTCGAGAGGTCTTGCTACAAAACCGACTGCGTGCTGCCAAGCTCTTCCTTGCCGACATCGAGGTGCTCGTCAAGGAGCTATCGATGAGTGTGTGTACCGAGGAGTTCAGACTCTATCTAGGTGATACCGAAGCCCAAGAACCCTACCGCGAGCTGATGAAGCGCCTACGCACACAGCTCAAAGAGACGATTGCCTACCTCAACCATCGCCTAGAGGATGCCTCCGTCCCCATGCCCCATGCCATCGTATGGAGCGACGAACACCTGTGGGAGCCTCTAGAGCAGTGCTACCGCTCTCTGCATGCCTGCGATATGGGGAGCATAGCTGGCGACAAGCTAAGCGACACGATGCGCCGAGTGCGCTGTTTTGGCGTTACGCTCGTCAAGACCGATGTGCGCCAAGAGAGTGGACGGCACACGGAGGCTATCAGTGAGGTCGTTCGCTATCTAGGTTTGGGAGACTATGCCGCGTGGAGCGAGGAGGAGAAGCAGGCTTTCCTCATTCGTGAGCTCTCTTCACGCCGTCCTCTCATCCCTCTGCAGTGGACACCTAGCCCCGACACAGCCGAGGTGCTTGACACCTGCCGGCTCATCGCCGAGACGCCCGAGGGCGTTATCCCTGTCTACCTCATCTCTATGTCTCAGGTGCCTAGCGATGTGCTCGCTGTACATCTGCTACTCAAGGAGAGTGGTTGTCCCTATCGCATGCCTGTGGGGCCTCTCTTCGAGACGCTTGCCGACCTCGAGAACGCCTCTACGGTGATGAAGCAGCTCTTCTCTATCAGCTGGTATCGTGGCGTCATAGATAACAAGCAGATGGTGATGATAGGCTACTCCGACTCGGCCAAGGATGCAGGCTCGCTCGCTGCAGGCTGGGCGCAGTACTGCGCCCAAGAACAGCTCATTAAGGTCTGCGATGATGCTGGCGTACGTCTAACGCTCTTTCACGGCCGTGGCGGTACTATAGGTCGTGGTGGTGGGCCAGCCAAGACGGCACTATTCTCTCAGCCTCCTGGCTCCCTGCGTGGCGGTCTGCGCGTAACGATACAGGGTGAGATGATCCGCTTCAAGTTTGGTCAGCCTGGCACTGCTATCCGCACGCTCGACCTCTACCTAGAGGCCATTATGGAGGCCAATCTTCTCCCTCCACCTGTCCCCAAGACCGAGTGGCGTACACTGATGGATGAGCTACGCGATACATCGTGTGGTATCTATCAAGATATTGTACGAGGCAAAGCCGACTTCATACACTACTTCGATCAAGCTACACCCATCAGCGAGCTCAGCAAGCTCCCTATCGGGTCGCGCCCTGCCAAGCGTCGTTCGTCGCCCACTATCGACAGCCTACGTGCTATCCCTTGGATCTTCAGCTGGAGTCAAAACCGCCTAATGCTACCAGCTTGGCTAGGAGCAGGCGAGGCTCTACAAGGCGCTATAGATCGTGGACAGTCGCCATTGCTTGAGGAGATGTATCGCGAGTGGCCATTCTTCAACACCCGCATCAGCATGCTTGAGATGGTATATGCCAAGGCCGATGTAGCCGTAGCCGAGTATTACGATCGTCGCCTCGTGTCGCCCCAGTATCAGTATCTAGGGCACGATCTGCGCGCTAGGCTTGCTCGTGACATCGAGACCATACTCGCCATATCACACAACGACACGCTCATGGACGATGTCGATAGTACAGCAGCAGCCAATGTCGCTATGCGCAATGGCTTCATCCTGCCACTCAACTTCCTACAGGTAGAGCTACTCCATCGTGCGCGTACAGCCTCGGCTACCAGCCAAGACCTCGAGCTCGCCCTCATGGTAACGATCTCAGGTATCGCTGCTGGGGTACGCAACTCTGGCTAACCTAGCACTATCACATACCTGCGTCGTAGGCGATAGCCACGGCGCCCTCTGCGACAGAGGCTGTGCTATCCACGAGCACAGCCTCTGTTTTTTGCCTCCCCCCCCAAAACCGATCATCCAATACCGACTAGAGACAACATTCAATATCGACAGAGGCGATCATTCAATATCGACCAACGAGGATATTCAATATCGACAGAGGATATGCTCTCGAGGAGGCTCAGCTCTCTATAAAGCCAGCGCCTTGGCCAGTAGTGTGTGGAGCTCGAGAGAGGTATATGGGTGCAATACAGCAGCCTAGTTATCGGTCGTTTATGAGGCACGTAGGTCATCCTTTTTGTCGCTATGCGGAGAGATTAAACGCATATTTGCAATCAAACACTAGGCATCACAAGGCAAAATAAGGATATATATTCAAAGACAATCAATTATACAGAGCAACAAAATATAACACTTAGAAATATCGAGCAAATCACACCTGCACTATTGTGCAAATAGGAGCAGATACCTATATTTGCCTATAGATAGCCTCCCATTATTGAGGAGATAGGAGATGCGGGAGGCTGTAGTGAGGGGTCGCACACATCGTAGTTAACGCACCCCACACCCGACTATACTAGAGCCAGCTAGGCTGGTAGAGATGAGCTATTATCGCATTATGAAATGGAGGTCTACACTGCCACTATCACATTGTCGGCCGTCGAGCATTAGCAAAGGCTTGACGATCAGGCCTGCTATTGGTCTATCTCTAGACCTATTATCGTGTATATAATCATACAAATACCAATTATTTAATCTTTTAACCCATTCACTTTATGAACATCTTTAAGACCTTTGCTCATGGCCGTAGGATGCGCATGGGAGCCCTCGCCCTAGTGGCGATGCTACTATGTGTGCCGATGGCTATGGCACAGCAGGGCAAGACGATCAAGGGGACAGTAGTCGACGAGACGGGCGAGCCCCTCATCGGAGCCTCAGTCCTCGTAGAGGGCACCAAGACGGTAGGTACCTCTACCGACCTAGAGGGGCAATTCATCCTTACCATGCCAGCGGGCAAGACCAAGCTCGTGATCACCTACATCGGCTACAATACCCAGACTGTAGTAGCCAAGGACGGCATCATCGTGAAGATGCAGCCCGACAGCCAGATACTAGGGCCTGTAGTCGTTACGGGTATGGTAACGACGGACAAGCGCCTCTTCACAGGGGCTAGCGACCGCCTAACGGCAGACAAGATCAAGCTCGATGGGGTACCCGACGTTAGCCGTGGGCTCGAGGGCCGATCGGCAGGGGTATCGGTACAGAATGTATCGGGCACCTTCGGTACAGCACCCAAGATTAGGGTACGTGGTGCCACCTCTATCCTAGGCAACTCCAAGCCTCTATGGGTGGTAGACGGTGTGATCCAGGAGGATATTATCGAGGTAGGCCCCGATGCCCTCTCCTCGGGCGATGCTACTACGCTCATTAGCTCAGCCATAGCAGGCCTCAATGCGGACGACATAGAGAGCTTTCAGATACTCAAGGACGGCTCGGCGACCTCTATCTATGGCGCCAAGGCCATGGCAGGGGTGATCGTCATCACGACCAAGAAGGGTAAGCGTGGTACGAGTAGCTTCTCCTACACGGGGGAGTTCACGACGCGGCTCGTACCCACGTATCGAGAGTTCAATATCATGAACTCGCAGGACCAGATGAGTGTCTATGCCGAGATGCTCGACAAGGGGTGGCTCAACTTCTCCGACGTCTACCGCGCCTCGACGAGTGGAGTCTTTGGCAAGATGTATCAGCTCATGCACACCTACGACCCCAAGACGGGTCAGTTTGCCCTCGCCAATACCTACGAAGCGCGCCGTGCCTATCTGCGTGAGGCAGAGCTACGCAATACCGACTGGTTCGATGAGCTGTTTAGCCCCTCTGTGATGATGAACCACTCGGTAAGCATGTCCACAGGTACCGACAAGTCTCAGACCTATGTCTCTATCTCTGCGATGAACGACCCAGGGTGGATGCGTAGCAGCAAGGTGAGCCGCTATACGGGCAACTTCAACAATACTTACGAGATCAGCAAGTCGCTATCGCTCACCACTATCGGTGGTGTCGCCTATCGTCAGCAGCAGGCACCTGGTACGCTGGGGCAGAATATCGATGCTGTCAGCGGTAGTGTGTCGCGTGCTTTCGACATCAATCCCTACTCGTACGCCATCAACTCGAGCCGTACGCTCGATGCAGACGAGTTCTACACGCGCAACTTCGCCCCCTTCAACATCAAGCACGAGCTCGACAACAACTACATCGAGCTCGATATCCTCGACATCAAGCTACAGAGCGAGCTCAAGTGGAAACCCCTGCGTGGTATGACGATAGCAGCACTCGGGTCTATCAAGTATGCCAACACCAACCAAGCGCACAAGATCACCGAATACTCCAACCAATCGCTCGCCTACAGAGCGATGCAAGACGCTACGGTGCTACAGCGCAACTCATGGCTCTACACCGACCCTGATGTGCCCAACTCGCTCCCCTTCTCAGTGCTCCCCAATGGAGGGTTCTACAACAAGAGTGTGTACAGGATGCTTAGCTACGACTTCCGCGGCTCTATCACCTACAATACGGAGCTCGATGGTGGGCATATCATCAACTCATATGCAGGGATAGAGTTCAACGCTCAGAACCGCACTCAGGACGGCTTCGATGGCTGGGGCATGCAGTACGACAGTGGCGAACGGCCTTTCTGGAGTCATTTCGCCTTCAAGCAGCTCAAGGAGCGAGGCAACAACTACTACTACCTCTACAATACGCTCGGGCGCACCAATGCTGTCTTTGGTACAGCGACTTACTCATACCGCCATCGCTACACCCTCACTGGTACCGCACGCTACGAAGGCTCCAATCGCCTCGGTCGCTCACGCACAGCACGCTGGCTACCTACGTGGAATATCGCTGGTGCGTGGAATGCACACGAGGAGGAGTTCTTCAAGCGTGGAGCCCTCGGCAAGTTCTTCTCACACTTCACGGTCAAGGCCTCCTACTCGCTGACGGCCGACGCGGGCCCTGCCTATGTCAACAATTCGCGTGTTATCATCAACAACTACACGCCTTGGCGCCCCACGGCTAGCGCATCCGAGAGTGGCAACTACATCTCGGGCTACGAAAACGAAGACCTCACCTACGAGAAGAAGCACGAGCTCAATGTAGGGGTCGACCTCGGCTTCCTCGACAATCGCATCAGCGTAGCTGCCGATGCCTACAAGCGCGACAATTACGACCTCATCGGCTACATCAACACAAGTGCAGGTACTCGCATGGGCAACGTGGCCGAGATGAAGAGCCACGGCTTCGAGCTCTCTATCTCTACCAAGAATATCATGAGCAAGGACTTCTCTTGGAGCACCGACTTCATCTTCGGGTACAACAAGAACGAGGTAACCAATCTCAAGACCAAGACCCGTGTCTTCGACTTCGTGCACGGATCGGGCTTTGCTCGCGAGGGCTATCCCGTACGCGGGCTCTTCTCTATCCCCTTCACAGGGCTCGATGATATGGGCTTCCCTACCTTCAGGGTACAGGGGCAGGAGATCAATCGCTCCAACTATGGTGCTATCAACCTACAGGAGCGCGATCAGGTCGATTACCTAGTCTACCACGGCCCTACCGACCCTACGATCACGGGTAGCCTAGGCAACATATTTACCTACAAGAACCTACGCCTCAACATCTTCGTTACCTACTCGGCTGGCAACAAGCTACGCCTCGATCAGTCGTTTGCCTCGACCTATAGCGACCTCTCGGCCACACAGCGCGACTTCAACGACCGCTGGGTGCGCTCGGGCGACGAAGCCACGACAGGCATCCCTGTGCTGCCCTCGACACGCGATGTGCAGACGATAGGCAACCTAGGCCGTGCCTACAACGTGTACAACTACTCTACGGCTCGCGTGGCCGATGGAGGCTTCGTGCGTATGAAGGAAATATCGCTGACCTACACGCTGCCCTCATCGTGGCTACAGAAGACTGTGCTCAAGAGTGCTTCGCTCAAGCTACAGGCGACTAACCTCTTCCTCATCTATGCCGACAGCAAGCTCAATGGCCAAGACCCCGAGTTCTTCCGTGCAGGCGGTGTCTCAGCTCCTGTACCCAAGCAGATCACAGCTACGCTACGTCTAGGCTTCTAATCGGCTCATCAACAAACAACCAATAGGACAATGAATAAACTAAGTATACTGCTGGTGGCAAGCCTTGGGCTCATGACGACGAGCTGCAACGACTTCCTCGACACCATGCCAGATAAGCGAACGGAGCTCAACAATGCCGACAAGATACAGCAGCTACTCGTATCGGCCTACCCTACCGTGGGCATGGCTGGCATGCTCGAGCACCGCACCGACAACGTAGAGGACAATGGCCCTACCTATACGATCAATCAGGAGCTACACGAGAGCTACACCTGGGGCGACATCAAGGAGGTAGACTGGGATGCCCCCAAGGCCTTTTGGGACAATATCTACGCCTCTGTATCGGCCGCCAACCAAGCTCTAGAGGCTATCGAGGAGCTGGGCAATGGCCCCGAGCTACAGGCTGCTAGAGGCGAAGCCTTGCTCTGCCGTGCCTGGGGGCACTTTATGCTAGTCAATGTGTTTGGCCACGCATACAATGGGCAGACAAGTGCTACAGATCTAGGTGCACCCTACTACCTAGTGCCCGAGAAGAAGATAGGTGTCGTAACCCCACGCCTCAAGGTCAAGGAAGTGTACGAGCTCATCGAGAAAGACCTCCTCGAGGGGCTACCCCTGATCGATGATAGCAAGTACAAGCAGGGAGCAATACTCTTTCATTTCAACAGCCGTGCGGCGGCAGCCTTTGCAGCACAGTTTTACCTCTACTACGAGCAGTGGGACAAGGCCAAGAAGTATGCCACACAGGCTATCGGCGAGGATCCCTCGGGGGCACTACGACGCCTAGAGAGCTACTCCAAGCAGTTCAACACAGCCAAGGAATGGACCAACGGCTACAACAGCACGGCAGAGCCTGCCAACCTCATGCTACAGGCTACACGCTCTCTATGGGGGCGCCGGTACATGGATATGCGCTATGCCCACAATGCACGCATTGCCGAGGGCGAGACGCTACTGAGCCGTGGTCCATGGGGCAATTCGCACCTCCCTGCCGTGGGTAGTGCCACACGCCACTGGACCAATAGCCCTCAGGCACTCAAGTTCATCTGGAAGATGGACGAGACCTTTGTCGTAACCAACGTACTCGCTCAGACAGGACAGCCCTACGTGATAGCACGCCCATTCACTGTCGATCGTACACTCCTAGTACGTGCCGAGGCTGAGGTAATGCTCGGCGAGTATGAGGCAGCGGCGCGCGACCTATCGTACTGGTACGTAGCCAATGGGGGTACTGCAAGTACAGCCGAGCAGATAGCGCGCTACTACGAGGTCGGCGAGGAGGGCGCAGACATGCCCGAGGCTAGTCGTATAGCTCGTGCCAAGAAGCTCGCTACCATAGCCAAGCCTCTGAACCCTAAGTTTGCCCTCTCGCCAGGTATGCAGTACAACATGATACAGGCCGTGCTACATGCACGTCGCATCGATGGAGTCTTCGAGGGTCATCGCTGGGACGACATTAAGCGCTACGGCATCGAGATCACGCATCAGATCTACGAGGGCGAGCTCCTCAAGCTAGGCTCTAGCGACCAGCGCCGAGCCCTACAGATCCCTGCCGACATCATTCAGGCTGGTATTGTTGCCAACCCCCGATAATCCCAAATCTATCAAGACAATGAACAAGAAACTCATATATACCCTCCTAGGGACGCTACTCTCCCTAGGCTCTATCGTGGGCTGTGGCAAGGAAGACGCCCCAGATCAGAGCAAGCAGGTACTACCCGAGAAGCCCTTCACGCCCACGATCTTTGATCAGTGGCTACGCACCAACTACGTGGGTGCCTACAACATCGACTTCAAGTACCGAATGGAGGACATCGAGATCAGCCGACACTACAACCTCGTACCCACTACCCTAGAGAACAGCATGAAGCTATCCAAGATAGTGCGCCATGCCTGGCTGGGGGTGTACGACGAGGTGGCAGGGCTTGCCTTTATGCGCTCGTATGCTCCTCGTGTCATTGCCCTAATCGGTTCGTCGGGCTGGAATGGCGACGGCTCGATCCTGCTCGGTACGGCAGAGGGTGGGCTCAAGGTAGTGCTCTATAGCTCCAATCATCTCAACCTCGAGGACCCCACCTTCCTCAACCGCAACTATTTCCAGACGATGCACCACGAGTTTGGGCACATCCTGCATCAGAATAAGCCTTGGCCAGTGGAGTTCAATGAGATCAGCCGAGGCGACTACCTCCCCTCGGGCTACTTCAATAAGGACAACCTCCCCATCACCGTCTATGCCCCCAAGGGCTTCGTAACGGCCTATGCACGTAGCAAAGACTCGGAAGATATCACCGAGGTAACGGCCTGCTACATCACCTTCACCGATCAGCAGTGGACCGACCTATACGCTGCCGCGGGCGAAGAGGGAAGCAAGAAGATCCGCCGCAAGGTAGAGATCATGAAGCAGTATATGAAGGACTCGTGGGGTATAGACATGGACGAGCTACGCGCTGTAGCACGTCGCCGTAGCGGTGAGATAGCCTCGCCCAACATGGTGCTCATCGAGAGCGAGTGGCGCGACCTCCTCGATCACTCTAGCTTCAGGTCTACAGCCTCTGGCTCCAAGGCTCAGCCTACAGAGATCGACCGCGATGCCATCGTCCAGTGGCTCATGAGCCACCACGAGCTCCTCGATATGAACAAGTATCCTGCTACTGGAGGCAGTCGGTGTCAGATCATGACACAGATCTGCTCTCATCAGCACTAACCATCAAACTGCTATAGATCATTATGAATATCACAACTAATAAGGCGAGGCGTCTACTCTCGTACATGCTACTACCCGCCCTAACGCTAGCGAGCTCGTGCACCAAGGTCGAGGACAAGGCCCTCTTCGTCCAGAGCCCTGCCGAGCGTATGGAGGCTGGTGTACAGGAGCTCAAGAGTCAGCTCCTATCATCGCCCAATGGGTGGATACTAGAGCTGACTCCACACAACAAGGCGCAGTATGGCACATATGTCGTGGGGCTCAAGTTTGGCGACCAAGGCCTCGTGCTAGCCACCTCCGAGGCTCTTGAGGACAAGACGGGCACCTCCGTACTACGCGCCTCGCAGAAGAGTAGCTACGAGATAGGCAAGGATAGGGGGCTGTGCATCAACTTCACTACCTACAACGAAGCGATACACTACTACTCCACCCCCGATAGGCAAGATCTCGGGGCTGGTGTCGGCAAGGGGCTGGAGGGCGACTATGAGTTCGTCCTCAGACAGTCGACCTCGCCCGATACCATTAGGCTCATGGGCAAGAAGACGGGGCGCCTGCTCACGATGTATCGCGCACCAGAGCCCTTCGAGAGCTATGTAGCCAAGTGTGTAGAGATGAAGCGCAAGCTCTACACCCCTGCCAAGCTACAGGCCAACAAGCAGGATGCCCTCGTCCTCAGCCAAGGAGGTCAGCAGCTAGGGCTACTCTATCTCAATGATCTGGGATACAACTACTACACCCTCCTCACCGAGGACAAGCCAAGCCAAGAGCGTCTAGGCTATGTACACACCCCTACGGGCATTAGGTTCACGACGCTCGGTAGCCAGTGGCAGGCCTTGGGGGCAAGCGATTTCGTTTGGGACGAAGCCTCCCAGTCGCTCTCGGCCACCAACCCACAGGCGTACATCGCTCCTCGCCAAGACCCCTCGTACGAGGCCTATGCGGCCTACCTAGGTGAGTACACGATGCGTGTCGTGGCGGGCGACTTCCCCGTGCGCTTTGAGGAGGCGGGCTACAATGCCTATACGATCAAGGGCTTGCCCTACGATATTCAAGCGACTTACGACCCTCGCAACGACCGCTTCGAGATACGCTCGCAGCTGGTAGGTACAGTCCCCAATCTCTATCTGTCGGCTTGGGCACCCTCCTCTGGCGGATCGCTCAGCTGGACGCCTCAGTACGGCACCTATAGCCGTCTGATAGAGGGCTCGGACCCCAAGGAGTATGTGATGACCGACAATCAGGCTTGGGCTGGTATCATCGTCGACTCCTTCATCCTATGGGTACCTGGCACAGGTGAGTACAAGGTGCTACAGCCCAACCGCCTAGAGCACCTCAAGTTCATCAAGAAATAACTACATCTTAGACGCATGTATATGAAAGCTATTCATAAACTAATAGGACTACTAGGGCTTGGCTCTATGCTCGCCCTCGGGGGCTGTAGCAAGGGCTACGAGTACGAGGCCCCAGCCAATACCTTCAGAGTGGTCAAGACAACGCTCTCTCCGCTACGCACAGCGAGTGAGGGCACGATAGAGGTAACGGAAGAGGGCTTTGAGGTAAAGACCGACGTTAGCTGGATCACGGCCTCCAAGGCAGGAGCTACCACCGTCAAGGTGATGCTGAGTGAGAACACTACGCTCGAGTCGCGTACGGGGCATGTGATCCTATCCAAGGGACGTACCACGCACAGCATTCCCGTAACACAGTTTGGCCGTATCAACAAGATCAAAGACCTACAGCCCCATACCTTCGCGGCTACAGGGGGCTCACACAGCTATGCGGTAGAGCTGTATAGCGAGCCCACCATCACCTACTCCGATGGAGCCGACTGGGTGGAGCACTCCCTCGCGGATGGTATCCTGACCTTCACGGCTCAGTCGCTGGCCGATGCCTCGGTGAGCTCACGCGAGACGACTGCCACCATTACGGCTGGCCTGCTGGTACAGACCGTGGTGCTCAGACAGGCCATGAGCTATAGCGACTTCGCTGGCGACTACACGCTCAGCTATACCGAGCATGTAGGAGGCGAGGCCAAGCAGGCCGATGTCTCCCTCGTCATCAAGGAGGCTGACAAGAGCTTTACCCTCAGAGGACTGGCGCACGACCTCACTCTGCTCTGGATCCCCGAGACCTCATCGCTACGCCTGCACAATCAGGTATTCAAACCTGGCGACAGAGACATATGGATGCTCTCTTGGCTGGCTGGCGAGGGTGGCCGATGGCACTTCTCTGGCAACACAGCCTTCTACTTCGAGAGCACCTGGGACGGCAATGCTCAAACCCCTGGCTTCGGCACCTTCAAGCCCTCGACCAACAACGTGGTCAAGGTGAGTGGTACCGACTACGCACCTCGTGGCATCATCTTCTGGCAGTGGCTCACGGCTGGAGGCGATGGAGAGTACAAGGGCGACAACGGCACAGGTATCTCGCGTATCGTAGACCTCTCGCTACGCAAGAAGTAGCCACCCTCCGCCCTCTACACTGAGCCAAGATCCCTCGCGGTAGACCTCGTCTGCCGTGGGGGATCTTCGTTTGGCTCTGCCTCTGCACTTCGGCACGTCTAGGGTGTTCGTCTCGTTCACCCTAGGGCGGACAGACAGCACCCCTAGGGCGGACAGGGCGAACGCCCTAGGGCATCCAAGAAGCGCACGCATGGCTTGGGATACACCATCCATAGCCTACTCGCACCTCACGCGTGTGCGTTGGCACATAGGGGCTCGATTTGTCGTGGTGCAGGAGAATGTGTATCTTTGAACGATTATAACCATAGGATATTAGGATAAG
>JBHACB010000012.1:0-3014 GCA_041854325.1 Porphyromonas sp. | reverse complement strand
TGAGGGCTTGGCTGGCACCTACGGGTATGAACTCGCCAGTCTCTAGCACACGTAGTAGGCGTGCCTGTGTGGCTAGCGGTAGCTCGCCCACCTCATCGAGGAAGATAGTCCCCTCGTTGGCCTCCTGAAAGTAGCCCTTGCGGTCGGCCATAGCTCCAGTAAACGAGCCCTTGAGGTGCCCGAAGAGCTCCGAGTCGATAGTCCCCTCGGGGATAGCACCACAATTGACGGCTATGTAGGGGCCATGCTTGCGCAGGCTATGCTGGTGGATGATTTTGGGGAAGTTTTCCTTGCCGACACCACTCTCCCCGATGATGAGGACCGACATATCGGTAGGGGCCACCTGCACAGCCACCTCAATAGCTCGCTCGAGCAGTCGGCTATTGCCGATGATGCCAAAGCGTTGTTTGATTTGCTTTATGTTAATATCCATTCCGTACCTTAGCATGTATGAGACAAACGCGCGAGTCTGTCAAATTGTCATACAAAGATACATCTTTTCTTGCCCTCAGCCAAAGCTACTCCTCGAGCGATATATTGCGCGCATAGTAGCTGATGGCTCCCTTGGCATTGCGCTCTATGGTTAACTGGTGCCGTACACGGGTGCCGGGCTCTATATCGACGATGGAGTAGCCTGCTTTGTTGATCTCGCTTTCGATCAGTGTGATGCTATCGCGCCCACCCTCGAGCTTGACCTTGTCGTTTTTGAGGAAGATGAGCGACTGATTGCCATACCCATTCTCCTTGATGTAGGAGACTACCGATATGTAGGTATCGTCGGCCTTGGCCTCCTGGGTCATGAACCCACGCCCCTCAAGGAAGTCAAAGAAGTGGCGTACAAACTGCTCTAGGCGTACACGGCTGATGCGCCCCTCGTGGATTGCTGTATTGCGTGGCTCGATGATCGTGCGGTAGAGCTTCTGCACGCTGACCTCGGGCGTGAGACTCTTGATGCGCTGGACGAGATGCACGAACTCTTCCTCGCCACGCTCTATGGAGTCTACATTGTAGAGGTACTCCATGGCTTGGAAGATCCCCGTTACGATGAGGCTGTTGTCGCTCTCACTTAGCTCCTCGGCAGCCCCACTGATCACTGTGGAGCCGATGAGCTCGCGCATATGTCCATAGGCTGTATTGAGGAGCTGTAGTAGCTTGGTGCGCTCGGGGCGTAGGTGTCTGTAGCCCACCATAGTGTGCCAGACATAACTGCTCTCCCACCACAGCTCGTGTGGCTTGGCCATCTCTAGGTCTTGGATCATGGGGAGAAATTCCTTGTAGCAGAAGCGTATCGACTCGTTGAAGCATAGTGTGTGGATCGTCTGCACTAGCGATACGTAGTTGCTCACCGTGTACTCGACATCGTTGCGGTCATCCAGCCCCTGTTTAGTCCAGCTAGCCGTAGCACCCCACGAGAGTAGCTCGCGGTAGTTGATCATCTTCTCGGCAGTGGAGGCTATCAATATAGGACAGGCTAGTCGCTCTGACAGCTCGCTCAGCACCTGCATGCCAGCCGCATTCTCGAGGGCACTAGCCAGACCATACTCGCCCTGTAGGCGCAGGTCTAGGATGAGCAGGTCGGCATCCATCTCTATCACTCGCTCCTCGATGAGGCTGGCGAGCTCCTTGTAGTCTTGACCCTCGGTGGGGACAATAGCATGGAAATGATCGCTGTGCTCACGGCCATAGATGATACGCTGTAGGATCTGAGACCAGCCATCAAGCGCATGCTCGTCGACGAAGACGATCTTGGGCGGTGAGGCTAGGAGTCGCTTGCGCATACCTGCGAAGGTATTGTCGCTAAGTCTATTGAGCTCTCGGCTCAGGCGCATATTCATCGTGTATTTGCGGGCGCTGATGCTGTTGCGCTCGAGCTTGATGGCTTGGCACTTGGCTAGGATCGCCTTGGCACGATCCACGCTACCCTCGAGGGTCTTGATCACGACACGTGCTGCCTCAAATTCGCTAGGCGATACCTCACGTGCACTCCAGTGAGTGAGCGACTGGCGTAGCGTATCGATGGCCTTCATCTCGGCCTCGTACTGGGCTTGTACGCTCTGCTCCTGCTCTAGGAGCTCGCCCCATAGGAGCATCTTTTCGTTGAGTGACTTGTTGATGTCTTCGTAAGGATTGCCTTTGAGGTAGCGTGCCAGCAAGCCTTCGTAGGTATTCATCTGTTCATAAGCCTTGCCGAAGCTCCGCTCTATCTCCTCGGTGCGCTGACTAGTGATCTGATCGACGGCACGCTGTACCTCCCATAGCTTCCAGACGCCCCAGCTATTGGCCAGCGAATGGCCTCGCTCACCTCGTCCACCCTCAGCGACAAAGTAGGCCGAGAGGTCGCGTGGGGCGATCTGTCTGTGTAGACGTTCGTAGTCGAGCGTAGGGGGCTCGTCCGTGAGGGTAACGAAGGTGACGCCTGGTGAGCCTAGTATCGTATTGCGTGGATCCTCAAGCAGTAGCTCCTCGCGAGTGCGCCTAGAGTAGACAATGCAGTGCTGCATATAGGCCTTGAGGCGAAGCAATTTGAGAACACGTATCCCAGCACCAGGCCAATGTGAGGGCTCGGCAGGCTCTTCGTCGGGTATGGCTGTGTCGAGACCAAAGTCCGGTACTCTCTCCTCTTGATTATCGTCTAGGTCTATAATGAATAGCTGGCTACTCGAGTACTCGCTCTGTATGCGTCGTATAATATCCTCGGGATGACCACTTAAGGACGGGATGGACGGATCTTCTAGCCATGGACAAGTCTCTCTAAACTGGCTAATGTGGACTAACTTCATCATAATAATCAATTTCAATAGGTGATAGCGGGCAATGAGGCCTCGGGTCAATCTCGAGGCGACACACAAATATATGCAAAAAGAGGGCACTGGTCAAGCCCCCCCTATCGCCTCAGAGAGCTGATGGCGAGTAGAGAGAGGCTAGTCCGCTAGGTAGACGAGCAGGGGCGAGGCCGTGTCGATACGGATGAGGGTGGCATCGGCGCGATTGAGCGTACCACACCAGAGCTGAGG
>JBHACB010000011.1:0-8026 GCA_041854325.1 Porphyromonas sp. | reverse complement strand
GTGCGCTCATCGTCGTAGGCCTGGGGCTAGTCGGCCTAATGCTACAGCTAGTTATTGGGCCAATCCCTACCATAGCCTTCGCTTACCCGATGAATGTGGCATGGGGCGCGCTCCTAGTACTCGGCATCATAGGCTATTGGTGGCATGGTAGACGCCGAGGGGGGCACTTCTTCTCGGGCTACATCGCCACGCTCACCGCCATTGCTGGGCTTCTAGCCGTGATGCTCCTCATGGGCTTCACCAAGCAGATCCCCGTCGCCATGAGCGCTGAGCTCACCAACCCAATACACCGCATCGGGCTCAGCTCTGTGCTGTCGACTTGGTACTTCCTGCTCCTGTATGTCTATATGCTCTTCGTGCTAGGGTGCGTTACGGCTAGGCGCATCGCATCTCTAAGGGTTAGTCTACGCGACTTTGCCTTCGTCATGAACCATCTAGGGCTGTTTGTAGCCCTGCTCTTCGGTCTCATCGCAGCGGCCGATATGCAACGCTACCGCATGCAGGTCGATACCGAGAGCGAGTACCCCGAGTGGCGGGGTATCCGTGAGGACACGGGCGAGCTTGAGGATCTACCCATAGCCATAGAGCTACGCGAGTTTGCCATAGACGAGTATCCCCCCAAGCTGATGATGATCAACAATAGCGATGGCAAGATGCTACCGCTAGAGCGCCCCGAGCATCTAGTCGTAGATCTGGTCCCTCGCCAAGGAGACATCAACGGCTGGCGTATCGAGATAGGCGAGTACCTACCCTACTCAGCAGCCCTCGTTGCGCGAGATAGTATCGTTTTCAAAGAGTTTCGATCCGTAGGGGCAGTGCATTCGTGCCGAGTACGCGCCACCAAGGCCGAGGCAGCGACTTCTGTTGAGGGCTGGGTATCGACAGGGAGCCATCTCCTACCCTATCGTAGCCTCAAGCTCACCGATAGTCTATCGCTCGTGATGGCCGAGCCCGAGCCCAAGCAATACAGTAGCCGCGTCATGCTCTATGCTGAGAATGGCGATATAGATAGTGCCATCATCAAGGTCAACGAGCCCCTCAAGTACAGAGACTGGTACATCTATCAGCTCAGCTACGATAGGGAGCGTGGGCGCTGGAGCACTCGATCGGAGTTTGAGCTAGTACACGATGCGTGGCTCGGTGGCGTGTATGCAGGTATTGCAATGCTCTTCCTTGGGGCTATTTGTCTCTTCCTAGGTCCCATCCCTGCCTCCCCTAGGCACGATGAGAGTATCGACATCCCTCACATAGACACGTTATGATAGACATGCTTCCTCTACTTGACTGGACGCACTTCGTCTGGTTCGCCCTACCAACTATCGCCCTATTGGTCGGCTCGGCATGGGCTTCGCTTAGGCATCATCGAGGGCTGGCCATTGCTTTCGGCATCGGAGCGTTGCTTACGCTTGGCTTTTTCATCGGGGGCATGTGGCATTCTCTCGAGCGCCCCCCCATGCGTACCATGGGCGAGACACGCCTCTGGTACTCGCTCTTCGTGATCCTCGCAGGGCTCATCATCTATATCCGCTGGCGATACATTTGGATACTTGGCTTCTCTGGCGTGCTTTCGACGGTGTTCATGATGATCAATATCTTCAAGCCCGAGATACACAACAAGACGATGATGCCAGCTCTCGAGAGTCCATACTTCATCCCACACGTCATCTCGTATATCTTCGCCTATGCCCTGCTCGCCGTAGCCCTCCTACTAGGGATATATGTGATATGGCGAGGGCGTAGGGACAGGGCATTCGACCCTCAGCCTCTACTCACCTCTAGCGACAATCTCGTCTACACAGGCCTTGCTTTCCTGATGATAGGGCTACTACTCGGGTGCGTCTGGGCCAAGGTCGCTTGGGGAACCTACTGGGGCTGGGACCCCAAGGAGACGTGGGCAGCCATCACGCTGATGAGTTACCTACTCTTCGTACATCATCGCATCTATCGCCCTCGCGACTATAGGCTCAGCTATCTGCTCCTAGCCCTAAGCTTTCTCTTCTTGCAGATCTGCTGGTATGGAGTCAATTATCTCCCCTCGGCACAGGGCTCTAGCATACACGTCTATACATCCTGACAGCTCTCCTATGCCCGACCTCTACTCCCTAGCCTCAAGCAATACTCTAGCTCTGTGTGGGGAGGCATTAGTCGGTATTTTATGAGCACTGCGGGACCTAGGCAAAGATGACAAGTCCCCCTAGAGGCGAACGATTGTTCGCCTCTAGGGGGACTTGTCCACAGAGTATAAGGACTAGAGGGTAGCTACTAGGCGATCGTAGAGGGAGGCGTAGGCAGTGGCCATACGACGAGCCGATAGGTGTGTACGTAGCTGCTCGAGGGTAGAGTGCTCGAGGCGAGGTGCAGAGAGCGAGCGCACCATTAGCCGAGCGAGGACTTCTGTGTCTCCGACAGGGAAAAGAAAGGTGAGGAGATCGGGGTGATCGAGTAGTAGCTCGCGGTGGGGAGGGAGGTCGGTGGCGATTAGTCCAAGCCCCGAGGCTAGGGCTTCGGCTACGTTGAGCCCAAACCCCTCGCTATGAGAGGCCGACACCAAGCAGTCGGCAGCCTGTATATAGCGATGTACATCGGATCGAAACCCCTCGATCCGGATACGATGCTCCAGCCCTAGAGACATGCTACGGCACTGCTCGTATAGAGGGCCTGCACCGATGAAGACTAGGCAAGCCTCTTCGGGTATAGAGCCACTGGCAAGGAGCGATAGGAAAGCTCGAATGACGGCTTGAGGGTCTTTGCGTTCGCTAAGGCTACCACACACCAGCCACACGAACGAACTCTCTGCAATACCCAAGCATTGACGAGCCTCAATCTTCTGCACTTCGCTAGCTGGGGTATAGAGCGAGGTATCTACACCATTGAGTATCGTAGAGGTAGCGACCCGACTAGGCAAGTGGCTCTGGGCGTAGAGACGTACATGCTCCGTAATGCCCACGACATGATGCGCTGATGCGAGAGAGCGCCATAGCCGCTGATGCATATATCGCCCAAGCCAAGCACCTTTGCCGTAAGTAAAGTCCTCTAGACTAATATTGTGCTGCGTACTCGTGCAAATAAAGCAATCGCGAAGATAAGCGACGAGGAGGTCGGGATGATAGCCATGCGTATGAATGAGGTGTGCTCCCTCTAGGCGCGCATAGTGAGCCACAGCATCAGCCACTCGACGAGTAGCAAACTCGAGCCGAGGCAAGCTGTAGTGTAGATAGTGGATACGCACACCGAGGTCTGCCAGCACGGCATCGTGCCCAGCAGGATCGGGGTGGCGTAGGCATACGACGACAGCACGATACTGGGGGGGGCTATGACGTATGATCTGCTCTAGGACTTGTACAGGGCCGACACGAGTCAGAGCATTGATCACGTGTACGACTACACAACTAGCGTGGGAATGAGTCATGGGTGACAGGGGTATGGGGTGATGGGTCGTCGCGGGGGATAGGTTCGTCAAAGATGGTCTGATAGTAGGCATAGGGCTCCTTGGGGTTGGCTAGGTCTTTGATCGTGAAGCCAGCAAAGAGTACCAGCAGAGCACAGGTCAGTACCCGTATGCGCATGGGGCCCTCTGACATGAAGTACGAGGCCAGCACGAAGATCGCGACGAAGGGATAGAGCATCAGCCTGAGCCCCGGGCTGAACGACGAGAGAGTGCAGTAGATGTAGATTGAGACGAGGGTCATCTGCACAAGCATCCAAACCCTAGGAGCTAGTCTATGCGCTGTCTGTAGATAAAATACAAGTACTAGGGCAAGGGCTACTAAGAAATACATGAAAGCCCCTGTATGCGCGGTCGTCATGAGGAGTTCCCCCTCGAGATAGAGGCTATAGCGATCTGGCAGTAAGGGTATAGCCCAGGTAAGTAGTCTATCAAGTGCTAGCATGCCCACGAGCGAGCTCGCCCCTAGAGCTACGAGGTGTACCCACGGACGCCAGGGGTATAGAGTTATAGGCAGTAGCACGAGACAAGTAATAGCGGTAGTGTGGGCGAGGGTCGCTAAAGCAGTCCATAGCAAGAAAGATATCGTACGCCTCTCTACAAGATAGCTCGAGGCAACAAGGATACACGCCATAGCAAGGCTTTGGCGAACGGCATTCATCGACTCGAAATAGCCTCGATGAATAAGGACAAATGCCACCACACCCCACACCCAATCGACACGCCACCGTCTCAGGCCATAGAATAGCAAGGCATACGTAGCTCCAGCCACTAGTGTTAGCCATAAATGAAAGGGAAGCTCGAGTATATCACGACAGACAAAGTTGAGCCCCTGCCAGGCTGGATCGAGGTAAGTGGCACTAGCACTCGCAGGATCGGTGTAGGCGTTGAGGTAGACGATATAGTCGCGCCCTAGCCCTACCCTAAGACCCGAGAAGAGTGTGAGCACTAACCATACGAGCACTAAGCAGAGCGAAGAGGCCTGCCGAGATGGGCGAGCCATAGCCAGCAGTACCGCGAGCAGTAGGGCAAGTAGGAGGTAGTACGATAGGGGACTCATAGCGTCTTGGGCGATGGCTAGCGCATAGACATATAGTATTGCCGCTGATCAGGCTCGAGGTGCTCGATAGCATAGCGTAGCGAGGTGCGAGGGAGGCGAGGTGCATGGGTGTCGAGCCAGCTAGTCAGGAGATCTCGATCGACACGTTTGCCAACCTCTCGGAGCATCCACCCGATAGCCTTGTGCATGAGATCGTGCTCGTGCTCCATGAGCTTCTCGGCTAGCCTCATCGTATCGTGCCACTGACCACGGCGTATGAGACCAAAGGTCCCAACCATGGCAATGCGCTGCGTCCAGAGATGAGGCTCGTCAGCTAGTCGATCGAGGGCGATAGCTCGAGGCACATCATCGAGATGTGCGAGATAGTCGCCTACGAGTGTAGGGGCCGACTGATCGACAAGATCCCAGCTATTGCAGTAGTGTTTTAGTCCTAGATACATGTCATAGAGATGCTTGCGCTCCTCAAGGTCTTCGCATCGGTTGGCACGTTCTACGAGAGCAAGGAAGCCCAGCAGGCGTGCCTCGTGTATCGGGGAGTGGCAGAGGCCTGCGATAGTAGCATCTCCGAGAGGCATAGCTGTACGCATGGTCTGCCGTATCTCGGGGACACTGACACCGATGAAGAGGTCGCCTTCGCCATATTGCCCTGGCCCCGTCTTGAAGAAGCGCTGCAACTCCCTAGCACGTACAGGAGACCCGACAGACCTTAGGTGCTCTATGATCTCCTCAGAGACGTCGTGACTATCGAGGCATGTGGCAAGTGTCTCATCGCGTAGCTTAGCGATGTACGAGCATAGAGGGCGTATGAGTAGGCGTCTATCGTGGCAGTAAGCGACAAGCTCTGCCACGAGGCGTGCTCCTATTCCTTGACCACGGCTAGCAGGATGCACCTCGGTCGAGTAGGCGTAGGCATAGTATCGGTGGCGTATCTCGAAGGTCAGGTGCCCCAGCTCCTGCCCTAAGGCAATGAGACTAATGCGTCCCTGCCGGTGCTTGACTACGATCTTCGTTTGCATGAGGCTGTCGTGTAAGGTGAATATCTCATTGCCTCCCATGATGCCTAGCTAACCTGCTCTCGAGGCAATGCCGAGGCTATACGCTTCTGCGCCTCTCGAGCCGAGGCAGCTATGCAAGCAGGATACTCGCCTAGGCTGAGGGGATCTATAGGCTCATGGATCGTTAGACGAATGCGGTGAGGCTTGGGTATCCAGCTCCCACGCTTGAGTATGTCGTATGCTCCATCTATACTGATAGGCAAGAGGGCAACGCCTAGCTCAGAGGCCATTACGAAAGCTCCCTTCTTGAAGCGTGTCATACGCCCCGTCTCAGTACGGCTACCCTCGGGAAAGATGAATATCGAGTGCCCGCGCTTGAGCGTTTCTCGTGCTGCATTCATCGTGTGAGTGATCGATGAAGGCTTGCTATCATCTACGAAGATGAAGCCAGCATCGGCACAAGCCTTGCCTACGAAGGGCATCTTACGCAGTTCCTCCTTGAGTACCCATTTGAAGGGGAGATGGATATAGCCGTAGAGAGCAAAGATATCGAATGCACTCTGGTGGTTGGCTACGACGACATAGGTACGCCGTGGATCGCGATGCAGTATTTCGAGCCCCTTTACCTCTATAGGAGAGAAGTGTAGCCATAGGCACACCTTGCCCCAGACAATACCAGGGTAGCGGCTTGCCCAGTCGCCATAGCCCAAGGCACAGGCCACCATGATCGTCAGCGTCGTGACGATCGTCGAGAGCACGTAGAGCGGGATGCCTATCGTGAAGTAGTAGATGTAGAAGAGGATGCGGAGTAACATAATTGGGTTGTTGTGATTAGTCTTGTGAACGAATGATAACGATACGTATGAGCTGTGGGCTTCCACCATTGGGTGCATGTATGCGTACCGTGTACACGCCACTAGAGAGTCTAGTACCTGCCTCATAGGTCTCCCAGCGATAGGTCGTATCAGTGCTACGCCCCTGATGTACGACTTGACCACTCGCATTGCTGATGCGGATAGTGGCCCCTGCGGGTAACCCCTCGAGGGTGATGCCATCGGGGTGTTCGGGTCGCAGTGGATTGGGGTATGCAATAGCCGTAGGTGTAGCCGCCTTCTCCCTAGGAGAGGTGCCTGTCTGTAGGCTGTTGAGCCCCGTAGCTGTACCGATGTATAGAGTGCCTCGTACGTCGTCGTAGGCGAGGCTTAGGATTGTATTCTGTAGCAGGGGGCTATTCTCCTTGGTATAGTGCTGCAGCACCGAGCGACCATCCTCCGACACCAAATATAGACCTTGGTGTTCTGTCCCTATCCACTTGCGGTTGTGCCCATCGACAGCGATAGCAGACACAGGGGTATTATCAAGGACGTAGTAGAGCGATGGCTCTGTACCAGCTATAGGACGCGATACCACGGGTGGGCGACCCTCTTGAGGGGCTTGATTGGCTCCTAGCACGCTCATGTAGCCCATATTTGTCCCGACCCATAGTGTGGCGTTGTGATCCAAGGCCATAGCCGTAATACGAGTGAAGGGGACAGCACGCCCACTAGGGTCTGCGAAGCTATGATAGCGTGCATAGCTATCATCACTTAGGTCTGGCGTATCATTGTCGTGATAAACGAAAAGCGCATTCGCCCCTCCATTACCTCGATGCTCAGCGAGCCATTTAGTGCCTCCAGGCATGGCAATATGCGTATGGAATGAGTTGGTGGGGCGAATGCTTGGATAGTCGTAGTACGTCCAATGCCCGGAGGGTGCTAGGCGTACGATAGAGCCCCCGAGGCTATTCTCCGTAAGGCCTTGTGCCATCCACAGGTTGCCTTCACTATCATAGGTCAAGCTGCTCACGCGGGTATAGCCCTCCCTGTCGGGCAGGGCAGAGGCCAAGGCACTATTGTGTGTATCATATCGCTCCACTAGTGCTCCATGCTTGATCTCGTAGAGCCCCTCGCCCCATGTAGCTATGTAGAAGTGTTTGGGGTCGCCACTGCGGTGGGGTATGATGTCGATAGGGTCGGTTAGGCCGATGGAGGCTTGTGCTCGAAGATCTGAGGAAGTAACGGCCGACCATGTCTGCCCATCGAAGACCTGAGCTACTCCCCATAGGCCATAGCGATCGCCATCGCGCCCGCCATTGACCGTGTAGAGGTAGCCACCAGCACAGCGCATCGCAAAGTAGGAGTTGGCATACGGACCAGATAGGTCGAGTGGGATGCGATCGACACCCCAATAGTTGCCATGCCACGATAGGGCTGAGATACCGCCATAGCCCGTGGCAGCCCACAGACGTCCTCTCGAAGCATCGCCTGTGAAATCCTGCACTTCGCTCAGCTCTATTGGCACTGCTTTGAGATCTGAGGTGAAGAGGCAGGCTCCATCGTCTGCTATCGCGAGAACACCGCTGTTAGTAGCGACTAGACGCCCAAACGCACGCTCTGCTACCCACGGGGCGAAGGTCGCTGTCAATGCGATAGGAGCATTGCTCTCGGATAGTTGCCATAGCTTGCCCTTGGAGCTCAGCCCTACAAG
>JBHACB010000010.1:0-5806 GCA_041854325.1 Porphyromonas sp. | reverse complement strand
CGTCAGGTAAGCGTGGGCTATATGGGCGAGGGACAGCAGGTCGATGCAGCCTATGCCAATAGCCATATACCTAGCATCCTAGAGAACAACAAGATCCTGGCTCACTCGCCCGACTCCACGGCCGTCGTCTTCGACATGACGCGCTTCTTCGTGGGCGACAACAAGCGCATGTCGCCCTTCGACGACGTTACGCTCATAGGGCGCGTCATACGCCGAGAGACCTACAAGCCTGCCAACTCGTATCCTATCAGCGTGAAGGCCTTTGGCGACAACGTCTCCATCACCTCCATGCTCTCCTACACCTACACGCTCGCCCTAGCCAATGGGGCTATCGTGGAGGAGGACACTCCCTTCAGCGCAGAGATGACACGCTCTATCGTACTACTCAAGGAGCAGCCCTACCGCCCTCGACTAGCCGACTACCGCATCGGCATCTTCCACACCCTGCGCCAGCAGCTCGGCTCGGGGGCCAACACCACGCACCCTGTACGCTTCGCCAATCGCTGGGATATACAGCCTAGCGATACAGCAGCCTATCGCCGTGGGGAGCTCGTGGAGCCCGTCAAGCCTATCGTCTTCTACATGGACAACACTTTCCCTGCCTCTTGGAAGCCCTACATCAAGGAGGGTGTAGAGCAGTGGAGTGAGCTCTTTGAGGAGATCGGCTTCAAGAATGCCGTCCAGGTACGCGACTTCCCCACGGACGACCCCGAGTTTGACCCCGACAACATCAAGTACTCGTGTATCCGCTATGCGCCACATAGCTTCCAGAATGCCATGGGCCCCTCGTGGGTAGACCCTCGATCGGGCGAGATCCTCACAGCCTCGGTGTACGTCTACCACGATGTCGTCAAGCTGATACGTGAGTGGCTCTTCGTACAGACCTCGCAGGCCAACCCTGCTGTACGCACCGTAGCCACCCCCGAGCACCTGATAGGCGATGCGCTACGCTACGTCATCGCTCACGAGGTAGGGCACTGCCTAGGCTTCATGCACAATATGATCGCCTCGTACACCATACCCGTAGAGTCGCTCCGCTCGCCAGAGTTTACACAGCGCTATGGCACCACGCACTCTATCATGGACTATGCCCGCTTCAACTACGTAGCTCAGCCTGGCGACCTCGAGCGCGGTGTCAAGCTCACGCCTCCTCGCTTCGGCCTCTACGACCGCTACCTAATAGGCTGGAGCTACCGCCCTGTCTTCGATGCTCCTACGCTCGAGGACGAAGCCAAGGTAACGGCACAGTGGATCACAGACTCTATCGCCAAGGCCGACTACTATCGCTACGGCAAGCAGCAGTTTGGCGCGGTGCTCGACCCCCGCTCGCAGAGCGAAGACCTCGGTGATGATGCTATGAAGGCCTCGGCCTATGGTATCAAGAACCTCAAGTACATCGCTGCCCACCTCGACCAGTGGGTGAAGACGGGCGACGACGACTACGAGTTTCGCCGTACGGTGTACAATGGCCTCGTTAGCCAGCTCCTGATGTACATCGGCCATGTGTCCAACAACGTGGGGGGCTACGAGTCCAACGAGATCAAGTCTGCCGACAAGGGGCCTCGCTTCGCACCCCTATCGGTAGAGAAGCAACGCCGTGCCCTCAAGTTCCTCATCGACCTATACGACGACCTCGACTGGCTCGACAACGCCCCCGTGCTCCACAAGATGTCGGTATCGGGCTCGCCCAAGGCCATCCTACAGGCCTATATCGCCCGCGTAGTCTTCGGCTTGCCTATCCGCGTGTCCACTTACGAGCCTATGACCAAGGGGGCATATCAGTCGGCCGAGGCCTTTGACACTGTCTTCGACTTCGTATGGCATGGCAAGAGTGCTAGTGCCACCCTCCCCAAGGATCGGGCTGCGCTACAGACGGCCTATATCAACTCTATCCTCGACATCGTCAAGGCGACCAAGCCACATCCCTCTGGCGTAGCCCTGCATGCCGACCACGAGCTCGATGAGCTCCTCGCCCTAGCAGGAGGCAAGCGACAGCACTTCTGTAGCCACCACGAGTGTCAGGCCGCCTCGCCCGTAGCAGGCTTCGAGAGTGTGCCCTACAACCGCTTCGCGGCCACACGCACCACGCGTGCCGACCTCTATGCCTACCTGATGAAGGTCAAGGACATCGTCAAGCAGCGCATCGCCTCCACGACAGGCGACACCAAGGCGCACTACAAGGTACTGCTCAATACGATCGAAACAAACTTCTAACGCCAAGCTCTAGCAATAATGAAAAGACAACTTTTGCCCCTTCTGCTGCTGGTGCTAGGCTTCTGCGGGACGTGCCTCGGGGCACAGACCCAAGCCAAGCAGGCCGGGGAGGATCCGATATACAGCAAGCTCTTCAAGGACAAGGCCAAGCTCCAGTCTGCCAAGGGCACTATCAGCCTACACCGCTACGACGGCAAGGTGTATGTAGAGATGCCCGTAGAGCTCCTCAAGCGCGAGTTTCTCCTCAGGAGTATCGTCGCCAAGAGCAACAATATGAGCTTTAATGGCGTACTAGCTGGGCCTCAGCGTTACCTGACGCTCGAGAGGCAAGACTCCATCCTCTTCTACAAGGAGAAGGTCTCCAACATCGTCATCAATGCTCAGGACAGCGTACAGGCCGAGGCCATGAAGCTCTCCAAGGGTAGCCCTATCTTCATGCGCTTCCCCATCAAGGGCTATAGTGCCGACTCTACGCGCCTCATCTACGACGCCACAGAGCTCTACGACCCCAACAACAAGGACCTCCTAGACCTCAAGGGCAAGCCCTATAGTGGGCTCATCGTCATCTCTAGCATGAGTGCCAATGCCCGCGCCACTTTCTTCAACGGCATAGAGGCCTTCGATAGCTCTATCATGGTGAGCAATACCCTATCGGCCAAGCTCGACCTCAACTTCCTAGGCATACTCCCCCTAGGCTTCAAGCCCGAGGTGAGCCTAGAGTGCTATTCCTACATGATGCTACTGCCCGAGCAGCCCATGCGTACACGCATAGCGAGCGACTACGTAGGCGTAGGCATAGCCCCGTTCTACGACTACAGGCCACGCATCGACACCCGCTGGCGCGACTACGCTACGCGCCGTCGCCTATCGCCCGATCGGCCACAGACCTTCTACATCGACACCCTCATACAGCCTAGCTGGCGACAAGCTATCGGGGAGGCTGCCGAGCTGTGGAACGACAGCTTCGAGCGCATCGGCCTAGGGCGTCCGCTACGCATCGTCCCCTTCCCCCAAGACAAGGGCTTCGATGCCGAGAACCCCATGCTCGACGTCATCAAGCTCGTCAATGCTGGTGGGCGTGCCGTGGGGCTAAGCAATACGCTCGATCCACGCACGGGCGAGATACTCAGCTCTCGCCTCACCGTATCGCGCGATGCGGCAAGCGGTATCCGTGCCATCGGTATGATACAGCTAGGGGCCGTAGATCCACGTTTCCGCACATATTACGTGCCCGACGATGCTATCTGCGATGGGCTACGCGCCCTCGCGCTCCGTCAGTTTGGCCTCGCGCTAGGGCTGATCAGCAACATGGCTGGCTCGCATGCCTACTCGCCCGAGCAGATACGCTCTGCCGAGTTCACCCAGGCCCATGGCTTCACGGCATCGGTCATGGACGATGTGATATTCAACACTCTCGCTCTGCCTGGCGACAAGGAGCGAGGCGTCGCCCTCACGCTCAACCGCGTCGGTACGGCCGATGAGCACGCCCTACAGTATCTGTATGGCGACTTCGGCCCCGAGGCTGGCGAGGAGGAGGCTCTCAAGACCTTCGCACGCAAGCACGATGGCGACCCCCGCTACCTCTACATCGGTGACTACTCGATAGCCCCCTCGGACCCCCGCGCGCAGTCGGGCGACCTCGGCAACGACCCTATCACCCTGATGCGCCACCGCTCGCAAAACATCAAGTACGTGATGCGCGAGGGCCCCAAGTGGATCGCGGGCGATGAGATCCCGCAGGGCTTCACGCAGGCCTTCCCCGACATGGTGATCCAGGAGTACTTCGCCGGAGCTCTAGGCCCTCTGTATGCCTACATCGGCGGCTTCTACGTCAATGAGGTCAATCAAGCCTCTCCACTACCCCTCTATACGGTCATCGACAAGGCTACTCAGAGGCGCGTAGCACACGCCCTCATCGAGGCTGCCAGCGACCTCGAGTGGCTCAATGGCAACAAGGACTTCCTAGCCCTAGCTGGTATCGATGCTCGCGTTACAGAGACGCTCAGCCGTCAGGGACAGCCTCTCAATGCTCTGCTACAGCGCTTCAAGCTCCTCCCCTTCACCGAGGCCAAGGCCAAGGATACCTACACCGCTAGGGAGTTTGCTACCGACATCGAGCGTTACCTCTTCGCCGATGTACACCAGGGCCGACAGCTTAGCCCCGAGAAGCTCGAGCTCATCAAGATCTATATAGGCTATATAGTGGGGCTGTCGCCCTCGCTCAAGGAGATCGATACGGCCAACAAGAAGCAGGGTCGTGCCTTCTTCTCGCTCGTAGAGGACACCCCTACGGCCGACCAGCTACTAGGGCACGAGCCCGAGTGGGTCGTAGAGCAGACCCGCCGTAGCGAGGCCGCTCTGCGCCGCCTACAGGCTATCGCCTACTTCTCGCTAGGCGACCGCACCCCCGAGCTCTACCAGACGCTCGAGCGCGTACGCGGCCTCCTAGAGCGGAGCAAGGCCTCTAGTAGCGACAAGCTCTATCGGAGCAAGATCGACTACTACCTCCGCTCTGTCCGCGAGCTAACGTCGCCCTCCAAGCGTCGCTCCTAGCTCTCTCGACAAGGCACCGAAGCCCCCTGCACGCCCTAGGGCGTGCAGGGGGCTTCCCCTTTTGTCTTACCTATACTCGATATAGCGATGGCCTCCACGACGCCTCCCCCCCCCTTGCCGGCTCTGCATCGCGAGGCTCGAGCCCTCCCCTCACGACCCTGTCTAGAGGTGCTCGTGTACACCCTAGGGCATCCGACAGGCACCCCTAGGGCGGACGCCCCTAAGGCCTAGGGTGAGCGAGGCGTTCACCCTAGGGGTACACCGACAGCACCGCCAGAGCCAGCTGACATACACTAGCACCGAGGGCGTAGCCTGCACATCGGCAAGCTACGCCCTCGGCGCGAAGCTCGTGCTACAGCACGAGGGTAGGAAGTGGCACTACCAGCCCTCGGTCTGCTTGAGGTTCTCCTTGTCGGCCTCGAGCATAGCAGAGGAGAGTGGGTAGTAGATCTTGTATGCCTGGCTAGCAGAGATAGTCTTGACGTACTCGTAGAGCAGGCCATCGCCAGCACGTACGAGGTCCCACCAACGCTTGCCCTCACCGACGAACTCTAGGAGACGCTCCTCGAGGATAGCACGCTTGTTGTCGATCTTGCTACCATTGGTGTATGGCGTGTAGCTCGACCCGATGGCACGCTCGCGCACTTGGTTGATCTCGGTCGAGGGGTCCTCGCCCAGCTGGTTCTTGGCTTCAGCGAGCATCAGCAGTACATCGGCATAGCGATAGAGTGGCACATTGGACACGTGCTTGCGATTGCCATCTGAGCCGATAGTACCCATGAACTTGCGCAGGATGGTACCCTTAAACTTCGCATTGGTATTGAACTGCGTATAGTCGCGTACTCCAGCATCCGTGTAGATCAGCACGAACGTCTTGCCACGCTGGTCGTTGGTATTGGCGTAGAGCTTGGTAAGCAGGCTCTCAGAGGCTCCGTAGCGGTTGTTGCCGTTGAACTTGTAGGTAGACAGTAGCGTACCATCCTGGTCGTAGTTCTTGGCTACGTCACCGTTGCGTGCCGTATAGGCAGAGAAGCCATTG
>JBHACB010000009.1:0-52567 GCA_041854325.1 Porphyromonas sp. | reverse complement strand
TTGGCGGTATGGACGGGACTCGAACCCGCGACCCCCTGCGTGACAGGCAGGTATTCTAACCAACTGAACTACCACACCATTGGGCTTGGCTCTGGAGGCTGGCCTCCTTTGCTTTTGCTCTGCAAAGATAGAGCAAGTTTTTTATTCCTGCAAATTTCCTGTAGATAATGAGCGAAAAAAATCTATTGGCCGTTGCCTAGAAACTCATCAATCATCTGTGTACTACATCATTGTGTGTGCATGTGAGGAGAGGAGGTCAGAGCACCCGATCTGCTCGGTCGAGGGCTGTGGGCATAGCCAGCCATGAGCCCGTCTCGGATGCTTGCCTCGCGAGGCGAGAAAAGAGGTGAGGGAAGCGGGCAGAGAGGCTCTGTGGCGGATAAGCAGCTGTGGAGGGTGTCTGAGTTGCTAGATTGATAAAAAATGTTTACCTTTGTTCACACATCGATCAGTTCTGAGCGGTTTGCGCATCATGGCGACCTCCTCGCATTTATTGTTATATGCCTGATTATTGTTATTATATACACATCATCTCCGAAAATGCTCTAGTAAGGCTTTTGGGGAGATGTGCAGTATTAGTTGCATTATATTAACAAATACAGGCTCGTGCCTCGGGGATATTACCACTCCCAAGTAACCCGATCAAGGCACATGGGAGAGACGGATGACGAGGAGAGACTAGAGACTGATGTGATAGCTCGGGGTCGATGATACGACAAAATAGGGTTTGATTTAGGATAAAGAACAACAACAAGGAAGGAAGACAAGCATGGAGAAATCGAAAGTGGTCGCTGTACACATCGCAGATGCGTTCAAGAGGTACTGCGACCAGTATGGGGTAGAGGGGATGCACTGGCGCATCTTCGGGAGCGACAATCTGCAGCCTTATATCCCACAGTGGTGCGATGTCTCGGAGCTCCACATCTGGATCGGCAAGGACTGCCATTTCTTTGCCAAGATAGACTTTGCAGATCAGACGCGTCGAGATATACAGATCCTCGTAGGCGACGATAGCGGAGGCAAGGGGGCGACCTCTGAGCTCATCGGCAATATTCATATAGATCTGGACAAGAACCAGAGCGATGCGGAGACTGTCGAGGCGAGCACCAGCATCATGGGCGTGTCGGTGGCAGCTCGTAGGCCGGTGAGCGACCAGCGCTACTGCGAGGGTGTCGCCAAGGCCGTGTACACGCTACTCAACGAGAACGACACGATGATGTACCACATCATCGAGATGGCTCGCCGCTGGAGGCGCCCACACGAGAGACTATAGGGAAGCGCCCTCACATACACACCGCCCCCTAGAGCCATGGCTCTAGGGGGCGGTGTGTATGTGAGGGCGGATGAGGCTAGGCTAGTAGAGCCTCCATCTCCTCGGCTCGCTCCTCGAGGCACTGTAGGTAGCGAAACTGGGCGCGTGTACGCTGGAGGTTGTGCTCGGGGTGATGTACCTTGAAGTAGGTGTCGCCATTGATATAGTCGGCTAGGAAGCGCACCGTCTGCATATAGGTCATTAGGCGTCCGCCATAGGCGATGAGGCTACGCTCGGTGTCGTTGAGGAAGGTAGCAGTAGAGAGGTAGCCCTCCACGAAGGCCTTGTAGATAGGCATATTGACACCTATCTTGCTGAGATCGGCCTCGTCCTCGGGCGCGAGGTTGACACCTGTGCGGATGAAGTCGCCCACATCGCTGAGGATGAAGCCTGGCATCACCGTATCCCAGTCTACGACACAGAGCACCTTGCCCCCCTTGTCGAAGAGGACATTGTCCACCTTGGTGTCGCAGTGGATGGTGCGCTTGGGTAGGCGTCCCTCGGCATAGAGACGTTCCTGCACGAGCATCGACTCGCTACGCTTCTCGATCTCCTCGACGAGGTCCTGCACCTGGGCCGCGCGCCCTACGGGGTCGGCCGCGAGGGCTTCGCGTAGCTGGCGCAGGCGGAAGGGCATGCTGTGGAAGTCTACGATCGTATCGCCCAGCACACCCTCGGGAATGCCAGAGAGCATCTCCTCAAACTGCCCAAAGGCCTCGCCTGCATAGCGTGCCGACTCGGGCGTCAGCTCCGATAGGCTCATGCTGTCGGGGATGAAGCAGCACATGCGCCAGTAGTTCTCTCCGTCGTAGTAGTAGTTGCGCTCAGGGTCGTGGCGCAGGGGCAGGAAGCTCAGATACTTGCGCTCGGCATCGGGATCTCCGCTAGCTACGAGACGCTCGCGTAGCGTCTTGGAGACGACGTCCACATTGTGCTGTAGTACCTCTACGCGAGGGAAGACATGGTGGTTAATGCGCTGTAGTATCCAGCGATCGGTGCCCTCGGTGTCCGCTACGGCGTAGGTGTCGTTGATGTGCCCATTGCCGAAGGGGCGAAAGCTTCCCATAAGGTTAGCCTCAACGAATTGGCTAATTATTTCTTTCATTACGACAGATTAATTTGATTGTCTTATTCTTTGTGAACGCAAAAGTAATAATTCTAATCTTCTCTAGCAAGGATATAGCAAGCCCCCAGTGCCGTATCTCTGCTCTAGCGAGGGCTGCCGCTACAGAGTAGTGGTGGAGCCCTCTCAGATGCTCTAGGGTGAACGGCTCGGACGCCCTAGAGGGGAAATTGGGTATCCCTAGGGTGTACGAGCCGTTCACCCTAGGGATACCAAGCAGAGGGGCTAGCCTAGCTGTACGGCTGCTAGATATACCTCATCTGTTGGGTAGCCCATTTTGTCAAATACTGTGCGCGAAATAACACATAGAGATACGCTGCGAAGTGTACTTCAAGACTATTGTCCCGTGCAGGGGGTGTGTCCTCGATATTCCACTGCTAGACCCTGCGCAGAAGCTCTACACTATAGAGGCATATTTAATAACTCGGGGCAATAAAATCAATATATTTAGTATATTGTATTGTTTGGCCGATTATAAAGAAAAGTATACATTTGTGCGATTTTAGGCCAGTGTATTCTCTATATTCATAGAGTCCATACCTAGCGTACGCCCCTCAAGGATAGGCGACTATGCTGGTGGCACTCTGGTCTGTGTGTGATCGTATCAATAACAAGATAAGAGTATATGAAGAAGATTGTCATGTGGGCGCTTAGCCTAGGTCTGTGTGCGACCTCTACTCTAGAGGCTCTAGCACAGCGACTGACCTCTCCAGGCAACAAGCTGGAGATGAACTTTGCCCTAGACCCTCAGGGCCAACCAACCTACGACCTCAAGCTAGCCGATGGTGGCATCGTCGTCAAGACGAGTCGCATGGGCTTCGAGATGACCGACAGCAAGCTCTCTATGGACAAGGGCTTTGAGGTAGTCGGCACAGAGACCTCTACCCACGACGAGACGTGGACACCTGTATGGGGCGAGGTGAGCAAGATACGCAACCACTACAATGAGCTCCTCGTCAATCTGCGCCAGAGTGCTACGGGGCACCTCTTGGCTATCCGCTTCCGCCTCTTCGACGATGGGCTGGGCTTCCGCTACGAGTTTCCTGGCCGCAGGGGGCAGAACTTCCTTGTGGTCAAGCGTGAGCTCACAGAGTTTGCCCTAGCAGGCGATATGAAGGTATGGTGGGTACCTGGCGACTACGACACGCAGGAGTACGACTATACGACGAGCCGTCTGAGCCAGGTGAGGAGCCTCTTCGACAAGGCCTATACCGAGAACTGCTCTCAGAAGGCCTTCAGCAAGACGGGTCTACAGACCCCTCTACAGCTCAAGAGCGACGACGGGATCTATATCAACATCCACGAGGCCGCCCTCATCGACTTCCCCGCGATCAATGTGGAGCTCGACGAGCAGACCTACGTCCTCAAGACAGAGCTGACGCCCGATGCACAGGGCAATCGCGGACACATCGCAGCACCATTCAACTCGCCTTGGCGCACCCTCATCGTGAGCCGCGATGCTCGCGACATCCTCGCTAGCAAGCTCACCTACAACCTCAACGAACCCTGTGCCTACGAGACGACCGACTGGATCAAGCCCACCAAATACATGGGCGTATGGTGGGAGATGATCACGGGCAAGGGCTCGTGGGCCTATACCGATGAGGCCGACTTCGTACAGATCGGCAAGACTGACTACAGCAAGCTCAAGCCCAATGGCAAGCACTCGGCCAACAACGACCGCGTCAAGTACTACATCGACTACGCTGCCAAGCACGGCTTCGATGCCATACTCGTAGAGGGCTGGAATGTAGGCTGGGAGGACTGGTTCGACCTCTCCAAAGACTACGTCTTCGACTTCGTAACCCCCTATCCCGACTTCGATGTAGCCATGCTCCGCGACTACGCCAAGAGCAAGGGCATGAAGATCATCATGCACCACGAGACCTCGGGCTCTATCCGCAACTACGAGCGTCATATGCATCAGGCCTACCAGTTCATGAAGGACAACAACTACTCGGCCGTCAAGAGTGGCTACGTGGGCGATATGATCCCTCGTGGTGAGCATCACTACGGGCAGACACTCGTCAACCACTACCTCTATGCCGTCAAGGAGGCTGCCAAGTATGGCATCAGCGTCAATGCGCACGAGTCGGTACACATGACGGGGCTTAGCCGTACCTACCCCAACCTCATCGCTCAGGAGTCGGCACGTGGTCAGGAGTACCAAGCTTTCGGTGGCAACAATGCCAACCACCTCACCATCCTACCCTTCTCTCGCCTCATCGGTGGCCCTATGGACTACACGCCTGGTATCTTCGAGACGGATATGACCAAGCTCAACCCCGACAACAAGAACCAGATCAAGGCTACCATAGGCAATACCCTAGGCTCGTACCTCACCATGTACAGCCCCCTACAGATGGCGGCCGACCTCCCCGAGCACTACGACCAGCACCCCGAGGCCTTCCAGTTCATCAAGGACGTGGCCGTGGACTGGGACGATAGCAAGTACCTAGAGGCCGAGCCAGGCGAATACATCACCGTAGCACGCAAGGCCAAGGGCACAGACCGCTGGTTCGTGGGCCATGTAGCGGGCTACAATGGGCACCGCTCTACCCTCACGCTCGACTTCCTCGACGCTGGCAAGAAGTACATCGCTACGATCTATGCCGATGCCAAGGATGCTCACTACGACAAGAACCCCAAGGCCTACACCATCCGCCGACAGACCGTCAAGAAGGGCTCCAAGCTCACGCTACAGTCGGCCCCTGGTGGAGGGTATGCCATCTCTATCATACCCACCAAGTAGCCCATCACTCCGATGCTCGTGCAGAGGGGGGCGCAGGCTCCCCCTCTGCATCGATGTCGGCAGATACTACAGCAGAGTCAAATACAAACCCATTATAGTATGAAACAAATGAACTTACTCTCTAGGGCCCTACTAATGGCTCTAGTATCGGTGCTGTTCGCAGGCGTGGCCCTAGCACAAGACATCAACGTGCAGGGTACCATAGTGGATCAGGCCGGCGAGTCTGTGATCGGTGCCACTATCGTCGTCAAGGGCAACCCTGCCGTGGGTACGACGACCGACCTCGATGGGCACTTCCAGCTCAAGGTGTCGCGTAGCGCCACCCTCGTCATCACCTACATCGGCTACGTCAAGCAAGAGATCTCTCTAGCCACGGCCACGCTACCCCTGCATATCGTGATGCAGGAGGATAGCCAGGTGCTCGGCGACGTCGTGGTGATCGGCTACGGCTCTATGCAGAAGAAGGATCTGACGGGCTCTATCACCTCGATCGGTGAGAAGAGCTTTCAGAAGGGTGCCATAGCCACCCCCAGCGAGCTGCTCGTGGGCAAGGTAGCAGGTGTGCAGATCACGCCCAATGGCTCCCCAGGTGCTGGTAGCACCATCCGCATACGTGGCGGTGCCTCGCTCAACGCTAGCAACGACCCTCTCATCGTGATCGATGGCGTACCCGTGGAGAATAGCGCGGCCAGCGGTGCCCCCAGCATCCTCAGCTCTATCAACCCCCAAGACATCGCCACGATGAACGTCCTCAAGGACGCCTCGGCTACGGCTATCTATGGCTCGCGTGCCTCCAATGGTGTGATCATCATCACCACCAAGCGTGGCTCGATAGGGCAAGACATGCAGATCCAGTTCTCGACGTCCAACTCCCTTGCCGAGGCCAACCGCCGTGTGAGCGTACTCTCGGCCGACGAGTTTCGTGCGCTAGTCAAGGCTCGTTCGGCTACCAAGGCTTCCCTCCTAGGCTCTGCCAATACCGACTGGCAGGATGAGATCTATCAGCTCGCCTTCGGTACCGACAACAATATCAGCATCAGTGGAGCCGCAGGCTCTATGCCCTATCGTGTGTCTATGGGGCTGTATCATCAGGAAGGTGTCCTCAAGACGGACGAGATGCAGCGCGTTAGCCAGAGCTTCACGCTCAACCCCAAGTTCCTCGATGGCGACCTCTCGGTGGATGCCAACCTCAAGCTATCGCTGACGCGCAACAACTTCGCCAACCAAGGTGCTATCGGCTCTGCCGTTACATTCGACCCCACACAGCCCGTCAAGACCAGTGGCTTCGATGCCTATGGTGGCTACTTCACTTGGCTCAACCCCAAGACGGGTCAGCCTGAGCAGCTCGCTCCCTCCAACCCCGTAGCCCTGCTCGACCTACGTCGCGACCGCAGCAGCGTATTCCGTTCGCTAGGTAACATCAAGCTCGACTACAAGACGTTCTTCCTGCCCGACCTACGCCTCAACCTCAACCTCGGCTTCGACTACACCGCGAGCCACGGCCGTATCTTCGTCCCCGAGACGGCAAGCTGGGAGTGGTATCGTAGCACCGTAGCAGGGCAGGGTGGTACCAACAACCGCTACAAGCAAGAGAAGCGCAACCTACTGCTCGACTTCTATCTCAACTACAACAAGGAGATCGAAGCCCTCAAGAGCCGTATCGACCTCATGGCTGGGTACTCGTATCAGGACTGGAAGACCTATACCTACAACAACGCTGACCACACAGCCGCAGGTGTCGTGATCTCCACCCCTGTCTATCCCACCGATCTGCCTCGCAATACGCTCGTGTCGTACTACGCACGTCTCAACTACAGCCTGCTCGACCGCTACGTCCTCACTGCCACGGTACGTACCGACGGCTCCTCACGCTTTAGCAAGGCCAACCGCTGGGGTATATTCCCCTCGCTAGCCTTCGCTTGGCGCATCAACCAAGAGGGCTTCCTACGCGATGTGAAGGGGCTCGACGACCTCAAGCTACGCCTCGGCTATGGCGTTACGGGTCAGCAAGACGGTATCGCCAACTATAGCTATCTGCCTGGCTACTATCTTAGCACCAACACCAATACCTACCAGCTAGGCGATACGTTCTACAACATGTTCCGCCCAGCGGCCTACGACCAAGACATCAAGTGGGAGCAGACGACGACCTACAATGCTGGCCTCGACTTCGCTATCCTCGGCAACCGCATCTCGGGCTCGGTGGACGTGTACTACAAGAAGACCAAGGACCTGCTCAACGTGATCCCCATACCGGCTGGCTCCAACTTCAGCAATCAGCTCCTGACCAACATCGGCAATATCGAGAACAAGGGTCTGGAGTTCACCCTCAACGCTACCCCCATACAGTCGGACAAGCTCACATGGGACGTTAGCTACAACCTCACGCTCAACGATACCAAGATCACCAAGCTCAACGCCACCGAAGACCCCAAGTACCTCGGTGTGCTCACCGGTGGCATACGTGGCGGTACGGGCAACAATATCCAGATCCACTCCGTAGGGCACGAGCCTGCCTCGTTCTTCGTCTTCAAGCAGATCTATGGTGCCGATGGCAAGCCTATCGAGGGTGCCTATGCCGACCTCAACGGCGACGGCCTCTACAACGAGCTCGACCGCTACCACTACAAGAGCGGTGCCCCCGATGTCCTCATGGGCTTCTCTACGAGCCTGACCTACGACAAGTGGACGCTCTCTACGGCCCTACGCGCTAGCCTAGGCAACTACGTCTACGACAACGTATCGAGCTCTATGGCTCTCTACAATGAGGTGCTCAACCCCAATGCCTTCCTCATGAATACGCCCTACGAGATCTACGAGAGCGGCTTCACCACACCCCAGTTCTTCTCGGACTACTACGTCAAGAACGCCTCCTTCCTCAAGATGGACAACATCTCGCTGAGCTACGACTTTGGCAAGATAGGACGTAGCAAGAAGGTAGGTCTACGTGCCTCTGCTACGATACAGAATGTATTCGTCATCAGCAAGTACAAGGGCATCGACCCCGAGCGCTCGATAGACAACAACCTCTATCCTATGCCTCGTACCTACTCGCTCAACCTAGCGTTCTCTCTCTAATCACATCAATAGCGAATGTCTTATGAAACTCAATATAAATAAGCAATCGACAGCTACGCTCGCCCTAGTGGCCATGCTAGGCCTAGCCTCCTGCCACAAGGATCTCGACCGCATGCCTACCAACGACACCACGGCTAGCGACGTCTATGGTAGCGAGCTATCGACCAAGCAGGCACTAGCCAAGGTCTACGGCGCATACGCCCTCACCGGCAATGGTGATATGGGCGACATCGCAGGGATCGACGAGGGTGCCAGCGACTTCCTGCGCAACTACTTCAACCTCCAGACCCTCTCCACCGACGAAGGTATCTGTGCCTGGACCGACGAGGGCTTGCCCGACCTGCACAACCTCAACTGGTCTAGCTCCAACGCCTTCGTCAAGGGGCTATACTACCGCTCGCTCTATCAGATCAAGCTCGCCAGCGACTTCCTCTCCAAGACCGAGGGCAAGACCGGTACCAACATCGAGCTCTATCGTGCCGAGGCGCGCTTCCTACGCGCCTTCCAGTACTGGGTGATGATGGACATCTTTGCCAACCCACCCTTCGTAGACGAGGCTACGGGCGTAGGTAAGGTCTACCCTCAGCAGATCAAGCGTGCCGATCTCTTCAAGTACGTGGAGAGCGAGCTCCTCGCCATCATCGACAAGCTAGCAGCCCCCAAGACCAATGAGTATGGCCGTGCCGACCGCGCTGCCGCCTGGGCTCTGCTCTCACGCCTCTACCTCAATGCCGAGGTGTACACAGGCACTGCTCGCTATAGCGAGGCTGCCGAGTATGCCGAGAAGGTGATCGCCGATGGTAGCTATAGCCTGCATACGACCTACGCCAACCTCTTCCTCACCGATAGCAACGTAGGCAACCCCGAGACTATCCTCTCGATCAACTATGATGGCCTCAAGAGCCAAACCTGGGGTGGTGCTACATTCCTCATCAACTCATCGACCAACGGCACCGCCGCCGCTACCCTCGGCATCAACTGGGGCGTAGGTGGCTGGGGTGGCAACCGCGCTACGAAGGCCCTCGCTGACCTCTTCGATACGACCAACGACAAGCGTTACCTGATGGGCTACAAGACGGCCGACATCACCACAGTCAAGGAGTTTGAGGAGGGCGTATGGGTGTACAAGTTCCGCAACGTCAGCTCAGCAGGTGTAGCAGGCCAGCATAGTAGCTTTGCCGATGTAGACTATCCCCTCTTCCGCCTCGCAGAGATGTACCTCAACTATGCCGAGGCTGTGCTACGCGGTGGTGGCGATACGGCCAAGGGGCTTACCTACATCAACACCATACGCCAGCGTGCCTATGGCAATGCCTCGGGCAACTTCACGACCCTCACCCTCGACAACATCCTCAAGGAGCGTGGGCGCGAGCTGTACTGGGAGGGCTTCCGCCGTACCGACCTAGTACGCTTCGGTCTATTCACGGGTAGCACCTACCTATGGCCTTGGAAGGGTGGCGTAGCCTCTGGGCGTGCCGTGTCTGACCACTTCGCCATCTATCCGCTACCTGCCGATGATGTACAGGCCAACCCCAACCTCACGCAGAATACCAACTACTAACGATAGCGACACAAGTATATGAAGTACGACAATATTCTCAAGGGTTTCCTCGCCCTCGCCCTAGGGTGCGTAGCTCTCACCTCGTGCGACAAGGATGAGGAGCGCGCCATCGTGAGCGCAGTATCGACACCTACCCTCACGCTTAGCACCAGCGAGGTGGCTATCGATGCCGATGCCCTCGATGCCACCGCCCTCACCCTGACGTGGACCAAGCCCGACCTAGGCTACGACAAGGTGCTCCTGACCTACGACCTCCTCATCTCCGCCCCCAGCAGTGCCTCGGCCAAGACGATAGCCGTTAGCCTAGGCACCTCGACGCTGACCAAGGCCTTCACGGCCAAGGAGCTCAACGCCCTGCTCACCGACAGCCTACAAGCCGAGGCTGGTGTGGCGAGCACATACCAGCTACAGGTGCGTGCCTATCCCTACACCTCGGGCGTATCGACGCCTACGGGCACTAGCGTAGCTGTGTCTGAGGGGGTCTCGCTGACGGCCACGACGGCCCGCGTCCTGTCCAAGAGCCTCGACTACTTCTTCGTCGGGAGCATGTTTGATGCAGGGAGCGACTTCTCGTGGAAGAATGGTCTGACTACCTTCCCCCTCTTCCTCGACGAGCCCAAGGGTACGGTGTACACCTATACGGGTCGCTTCGCCGCGGGGGCAGAGTTCAAGGTGACGAGCGAGACGACACTCGGCACCTGGGATGGCCTCTATGGCCTAGGCTCTACAGCAGGCACGCTCTCTACAGAGGGTAGTGCAGGCAATATCAAGGGTGGAGCGACGGCAGGCTACTACACCTTCACCTTCGACCCCGCGGGCAAGACCTACACCCTCGAGGCCTACGATGCCTCTGCTAGCACTACCTACACCTCCATAGGCCTCATCGGTACGGCTGTAGGGGGTTGGGATGCCGACAAGGTAACGCTGACGCA
This sequence comes from Porphyromonas sp., assembly GCA_041854325.1. GTDB lineage: Bacteria > Bacteroidota > Bacteroidia > Bacteroidales > Porphyromonadaceae > Porphyromonas. The sequence continues at coordinate 41,809 of JBHACB010000009.1, read as the reverse complement.
GGCGAGCTACGACCCCCATATCTGGAAGGCTACGGGCGTAGCCCTCGTAGTGGGAGAGCTCAAGATACGCTCCAATGGCAGCTGGGACAGCAAGTCGTGGGGAGGCTCGTCCTTCCCTGTGGCCAAGAGCGATACGGGCGACAACATCAAGATCACGTCCCAGCTCGCTGGTACGTACGATGTCGTCTTCAATGACCTGACGGGCCACTACCACTTCCTCAAGAAGTAGCACCAGCCTAGGGCTACTCTATCCCCGACCCGCTAGGGTGGTAGGTCTCCACGGCATACACCCCTAGCGGGTCTCTACATACCTAGCTCTATGGCTCTCTGCTCTAGGCTAGCATAGGTACCGCCCCCTAGCTCACCAATTGGTGAGCTAGGGGGCGGTGATGCTTGGTCCTGCCGAGGGGCAGGACTAGCGCAGGTGGCCAGAGGCTATGGCAGGCATGATGAGCGAGGCTGGCTGGCCAGCCAAGAGTAGTCGCTTCATATAGTCCATGTAGGGCGTAGCGTGGGCGAAGAACTGGTAGTAGCCAGAGCATAGATAGTTGTGCCCAGGCTCGCCACTGTGGCTTAGGGCAAAGCGATTTTTGGGGCACTCGCCATTGCAGGCGAAGAGGTAGGCACAGCCTCGACACTGCTCGGTGAGAGACTCTGCCTTGAGGGCCCCGAAGCGTAGCTGCTGGGGGCTCGTCATGAGCTCTGCTAGGCTCTGGTCGGCGATGTTGCCTAGGCGATAGCGTGGGTAGACGTAGTGGTCGCAGCTATAGAGGTCGCCATTGTGCTCGACGATGCCTGCATGCCCACAGCGTGGAGCTAGCGTGCATACCCCTGGAGGTAGACCTAGCCAACCGGCTAGCGTAGAGTCGAACATCTGCACGAAGACCTCACCCACATCGGTCGCTACCCACAGGTCGAAGAGCGTGCAGAGGAAGTCGCCCCACTGCTCGGGGAACACACTATAGGGCGCCAGCTCTATCTCGCCACCTAGCCCCAGCGTACGCCTAGCTACATCGACCTCGGGAGCTGGAGCCTCTACGTGCGTGTAGCGCGCACCTCCTCGTCTGATACGCTCCACTATAGGCGTAAACTGTATGTACCGCACCCCGATCCCCTTGAGGAAGCCATAGTAGGCATCGGGGGCATCGGCATTGAAGCGATTGATCGTCGACAGGATATTGAACTCCGTCCCCACGCGCTGCATAATCTCTACCGCACGCATTACCCGAGCGAAGCTACCGACTCCTCCCCTCGTGCGTCTATATCTGTCGTGCTGAGCTTCGGTGCCGTCGAGCGATAGCCCCACGAGGAACTGGTTGTCTCGAAAGAAGCGTGCCCAGTCCTCGCTCATCACCAGCCCATTGGTCTGGATACAGTTCTCTATCGTATGCCCTGTGGCATACCGCATCTGTAGCTCTAGAGCTCGCTCGTAGAAGGCACGTGGACGTAGCAGTGCCTCGCCCCCATGCCAGGTGAAGACAACGGGCGAGCCGAGGGGCTGGCTGAGTATATAGTCGCGGATGTACGTCTCGAGGAGCTCATCGCTCATCAGCGTAGGCCGAGGGGGCGTGGGCTGTAGGGGAAGGTCGTAGAGGGCTTCCTTCTCGAGGTAGTAGCAGTAGTCGCAGCGCATATTGCACACGGCACCGATTGGCTTGGCCATGATGTGCAGAGGCGTGGCTCCGAGGTGTGCTGTGCGCGAGGGGGTGAGGGGTGCGTCTATCGCCATGTATCGAGCTCCAGTAGGAGAGCCGTGGGGTGGTAGCGCTCCAGATAGCACTGCAGGTAGTGGCGCGTGTCGTCCTCGATGAGGCTATCGGTAGAGGGGTAGCGGTTGTAGATCAGGTATCGGAGCTCTATCCCACGCAGGCGACACACCTCTAGGCTTAGGAGGGTATGGTTGATGCTCCCGAGCCGACCGCTCGATACCAAGGCTAGGGGATAGCCTCTGTCGGCGATGAAGTCTGCCGTTAGATAGGTCTCGGTGATGGGCACCATGAGCCCTCCAGCTCCCTCTAGCACCACGCACTCGTAGCCGTAGCCCTCAAGGAGATGCTGGGTAGCCCGATCGAGCACCTCGAGGTCTATCGAGGTGCCATCGAGGCGTGCAGCCAAGTGGGGAGAGGCAGGATAGGAGAGGATAATGGGTGCCGTAGTGCCGTCGAGGTCGGCAGGGCAGAGGGGCTCCCCCAGTAGGTGGCGGTGTAGCTCTATATCCTCGGAGGTGGTGTAGCACCCCGTCTGTATCATCTTCTGCGATATGGCCTTGACTCCCTGGGCACGTAGCCGATCTAGGAGCATTGCCGTGGCGTAGCTCTTGCCTATGTTGGTATCGATACCGCTGACGAATAGTACGCTGGGGTGGCTCATCGCTCTGTCTGCTTGGCTGTGGTCTCGGTGGCGAGCCTATGGATCGTCAGGATAGAGCCGTTGCGCCCGAGGAGCTGGCAGATCTGCTCTACCTCATCGGTGTTGTGCACCTGCACCGTTACCTCGCCATCGAAGAGGCCTTCCTTGGCCTTGATGTTCATGCTGGTGATATTGACCTTGAAGTCCTCTAGTAGCGTCTGCGTGATACCATGCAGGATGCCCACGGTATCTACCCCACGGAAGAAGAGCGTCGCCTCAAAGAGGTGCGAGCCGTGGTCGCCCCAGTGTGTCGAGAGCAGGCGGTCGCCCTGGCTGCTCTTGATGCGCGTAGCCACGGGGCAGGCGCGCTTGTGGACGAAGACCTGATTGTTGTCGAGTACCCCGAGGACATCGTCGCCTAGGATAGGGCGACAGCAGGGCGAGAGGATGTAGTTGAGGCGTCCATCCTCCTCTACGAGGGTGTAGGGCTTCTTCTTGTCTATCTTGGTGGGGGCGGTAAGCGGATTTTCGGGCTCGGGTATGAGGTCGAAGGTCTGCTTGCGCCCACGAAATGGGCGCATGACGATGTCGAAGAGGCCTTGGTTCTCCTTCTTGCCTCGCAGCACCTTGGTGAAGTCTACATCGAGGTTGACCTCCCCGAGGGCTACTGCACGATAAAACTCATCGCGCTTGCCATAGCGGAAGAAGTTGATCAGCTTGTCGAGGTACGATGGCGTGAGTGCGATGCCGGCCTCGTCTAGCCTGTGGCGTACCATGTCCTCGCCCTTGGTCGCAAGCTCACGCATTTGCTTGCGCAGGGCACTGCTGATGCCTAGGCGAGCCTTGGCCGTTACGACGAAGTCGAGCCACTCTTTCTTGGCATAGGCGACTTTGCTGTCGAGTATCTCTACCTGGTCGCCATTGCTGAGCTTGGTGCTCACGGTAGCCACGCGGTGATTGACCTTGGCACCGATACACCTATCGCCGAGCTCGCTGTGGATGCTGTAGGCCATGTCTAGGACGGTAGCCCCGACAGGTAGGCGTACGCTATCGCCTCGAGGGGTGAAGACGGTGATGTCGTTGGCATAGAGGCTGAGCTTGACGTTGTCTAGGAAGTCCATCCCATCGGGCGAGGGCTCCTGTAGCACCTCGCGAATGGTGTCGAGCCACTTCTCTAGATCCTTGTCTTCCTCTACCTTGCTCGACTTGTATCGCCAGTGGGCGGCCAGCCCCTGCTCGGCGATGTCGTCCATACGACGCGAGCGTATCTGCACCTCTATCCACTTGCCGTCGGGGCCCATTACGGTGAGGTGTAGGGCCTGGTAGCCGTTGCTCTTGGGCGTGGTAAGCCAGTCGCGCATACGGTCGGGGCGATTGCGATAGATCTCGGTGATGGCGGTGTAGATGTCGAAGCAGCGGTTCTTCTCGGGGTAGCCGTCGTACGAGTCGAAGATGATACGCACGGCGAAGAGGTCGTACACCTCGCTGAAGGGGATGCCCTTGGTCTGCATCTTGCGCCATATCGAGTAGTTGCTCTTGGTGCGTGTACGCATCTCGTACTTGATGCCCATAGCATTGAGACGCTCCTCGATAGGTGCTGAGAAGCGACGAAAGAGCTCCTGTCTATCGGCCTCGCTCTGCTGTACTAGGTGCCCGATGTAGGCGTAGCTCTCGGGGTGCTCGTACTTGAAGCTCAGGTCTTCGAGCTCGCTCTTGATAGCATAGAGCCCGAAGCGGTGCGCCAGTGGTGCGTAGATGAACTGCGTCTCGCCCGCTATCTTGTACTGCTTGGCAGGGAGCATCGACCCCAGCGTGCGCATATTGTGCAGGCGGTCGGCTATCTTGATCAGGATCACTCGGGCGTCGTCGCTCATCGTCAGCAGTAGCTTGCGGAAGTTCTCCGCCTGTAGCGATGCCGAGGCATCGAACGTCTCGCCCGAGATCTTCGTGAGCCCATCTACGATCTGCGCTATCTTGTCACCAAAGACCTGCTCGAGATCCTCCACCGTGTAGTCGGTATCCTCTACGACATCGTGCATCAGAGCACAGCATATAGAGGTAGAGCCCAGCCCCATCTCACTACAGATGATGCGCGCCACAGCTATCGGGTGCAGGATGTAGGGCTCTCCACTGCGACGACGCACACCGGCATGGGCTACGCGTGCTAGGTTGAAGGCCTTGTCGATGATCTCGACCTTCTGCCTGTGGTTGCTCGCGAGGTAGTCTTGTATCAGCGCCTGATACTCGCTCTCTATGCGAGCCTCCTCCTCGGGGCTAAAGACGGGGACATACTTCTCTATGATCATACCTACGTGTGTGAAGAGCTTGCTGTTGTCGATGTGTCGTGTCGCTAGATCTGGCTAATGAGGTAGGCCGTGTAGCCGATATAGCCAGCTAGCAGTAGCCCACCCTCGAGGCGCGTAATGGTGCGGCGCCCATAGAATACGCCGAAGAAGTAGAGCAGTGCAGCCGCTAGGATCATCACCCCGAAGTCGAGCTGGCTGATACCCGACACGCGGATAGGCGTGATGGTGGCCGTGATGCCTAGGATGTTGAAGATGTTGAAGATGTTGGAGCCGACGATATTGCCCACGGCAAGCTCCTGCTCGCCCTTGAGGGCTGCCGCTACGCTAGTGGCGAGCTCGGGTAGCGATGTGCCAGCTGCCACGAGCGTTAGGCCGATGAGTGCCTCGCTGACACCGAAGCCTCGAGCGATGTTGGACGCGGCATCGACGAATAGTTGCCCCCCGAAGACGAGAGCCGCCAGCCCCCCGACGATGAAGACGATGAGTAGCCATAGTGGGCTCTTCTTCTTGGGCTCGGCCTCTGCCTGAGGCTCGGTGGGCGTCTCTACCTCCGACACGGGTAGCCCCTCGGTGGTGGGACGGCTAATGGCGATCGTATAGGCGAGGAAGATGGCGAAGAAGCCCAGGAGTACGAGCCCCTCGTTGCGCCCGATGAAGTCGGCCTGCCCTACGAGGCCACTCAGCAGACCATCGAATGCCATGAAGGTGATCACGAGCGAGGCCAAGATCATCAGAGGGATCTCCTTGCGTATCGTGCTACTAGCTATAGCCAGTGGAGCCACGAGAGCCGTGATGCCACCGATGCCAAGCACGTTGAATATATTGCTACCCACTACATTGCCTAGAGAGATGTCCGAGCTCCCCTTGAGGGCAGAGGTGAGGCTCACCACGAGCTCTGGTGCTGAGGTACCGAAGGCCACTATCGTGAGGCCGACCATCAGACGGCTTAGTCCTAGTCTACGTGCTAGGGCGGCCGAGCCGTCGGTAAGGTAATTGGCACCGAAGATGATGAGCAGAATGCCTACGACAAATAGTACTACGTCTATTAACATACGGATTTGTTGAGTGATAATTCTATTTTCAGTCTTATATTTGAGCTACAAAGATGCAAAAAACACGACACATACACAACGCTTCGCCCCCACCCTCACCCCCCTAGAGTCGCATCATACGCCCCTACTAGGGCTCTGTGCGTGCCGACAGGGGGCTCCTCCAGCCTCCTCGCCTAATGATCTATACCCAAGCACTATACAGCCATGCGCCAAATGCCCTAGGGTGAACGGAGCGTTAGCTCTAGGGTGTTCGCCTCGTTCGCCCTAGGGGTGCCGTCGGGATGCCCTAGGGCGGTAGCAGAGGATGAGGTATGGAGGGGAGGGACAGGGGGGAGTGATAATTTTTTTCGCGATAGTGTAAATTTTCCCAAGTCATTTCAGATTTGCTCCCGACCTTTGCAGTGTAAAATGATCAATAAGTAAGACGAAACGAATTAACAAAGTAAGATTATGAACAAGAAGATCCTCGCCCTGCTACTGGCTCTAGTAGCTCTAGTAAGTGTCCCCTCGGCTGTGGCTGGCGACCGCCCTATCACCTTCGAGCGTCTGCCTCAGGCTGCTCAGCAGTTTGTCAAGAAGCACTTTGCTTCGTATCAGATCTCTATCGTTAAGCTCGACGAAGAGCTCCTCGAGAAGAGCTACGATATTATCTTCACGGACGGGACCAAGATCGAGTTTGACCGCAAGGGCAACTGGCAGGACATCGACAGCAAGCACTCTGCCGTGCCTGCCTCTGTGATACCTGCCCAGATCGCCAACTACCTGAGCAAGCACCACCCCAACGAGCAGGTGCGCCAAATAGAGCGTACACGTCGCAGGGGTTATCAGGTAGAGCTCTCTAGCGGAGCAGACCTCGTATTCGACTCCAAGTATCGCTTCGTGGGCTTCGACGACTAAGCCCTCCTCTCCCTCTACATAACGACTAAGACAAGACTGATTTATGAAGACCAAGGTAATGATGATGGCCCTAGGACTAGGGCTGGTAGCTCTGACGAGCTGCGACAAGGACGCTGACGACGTCATAGCTCAGGGCACTACGACCACCGAAGCCCTAGAGATGCTCCCTCAGGAAGCTCGCACCGTAGTAAGCTCCTTCGCTGGCTACACTGTGAGCCGCACGGTGCAGTACCGTGCTGCTAGCGAGCGTGGCACCCTCTACGAGAGCACTCTGCGCCCTCAGGTAGTGGCTGGCGGTGTGGTGATAGACATAGAGTTCGATGCCAACGGGCTCTGGACGGACGTAGATGCCGAGGATGGCGTCCTCCCTCACGACTTTATAGCTTCCCTCCCCTCCTTCCCTACCGCTATCGTCAGCTATATCCGTAGCAACAGCCTCGCCGTGGAGGAGATAGAGCGCAAGGCCTATGGCTTCAAGCTCGACCTCACGAGCGATGCCGACCTCCTCTTCGACAAGGAAGGAGTGCTCATCTCGGGTGCTGGCACTGGGAGTGGCAATGGCTCCACGCCTACTCCCGACAATGGCTCTGCCGCCAAGGCTCAGGCCTTCACCGCTGCCCACTTCCCCAGCTACAGCATTGCCTATAGCAAGACGGAGTACGACGACGGCCAGACCTATACCAAGTACTACCTCCAGCAGGGCTATCGCAATAGCTACAAGCTCGTCTACGATGCCGCAGGTACTCTAGTAGAGATAGAGGGCGATGATGACCTACGTCTCTACCTGCCCGAGAGTGCACTATCCGCCTTCCTCCCAGCTGGTGCAGTGTCTATGCTCAAGAACCGTAACCTCCTCGGCACCATAGCCGAGGTACAGCTCGAGTACGGACGCTATGTGGTCGATGTACCTGGTAGCGACCTCATATTCGACGGCAATGGCCAGCTCGTAGGCCACGACGACTAAGCCCTACCCGATACATCACTCCCTCTATATATCGAGGCTACGCTATAGTCCCTATGGCGTAGCCTCTCCATTTGTGCCGCCCCCGTAGACCGCCATAGGGGCGAAAAGCCGAAGCCGTGCCCCAGCGAGGGGGCACGGCTTCGGCTCATGCGTAGCTAGCGTAGGTAGGAGCTAGCGAGGAGGCCTCTGGCTATCGTGAGCACGGCAGATCACGATGCTGTGAGGGATGTCGGCAGGAGCGATAGGCAGAGCGCGTACACCAGGGAGCACCGAGAGCTTGGGGCCTGGGATGAAGGGGCTGTAGCCTAGCACGTGCCTCATACGGAGCTTCTGCTGGGGCGTGAACTGATCCATGTAGCAGTAGGAGTAGTCCATGATGTTGTGCGCCTCAAAGCGTTGACCGCTGCACGTCTCGCGCTCGAAGAGCGACTGCCAGCGAAACTCGTTCTTGAAGTTGGGGTTGTAGCGTGCATCCGACATCATCTCGGCCACGAACGAGTCGTAGTCGCGGTGCTTGTTGTAGCTAGGCGTATCCTCGCAGTAGTCGGTATCGACACAGGAGCCATCGGGCCCCTCGGAGAAGACGTGGCGTAGGCCTAGGTAGTGCCCCAGCTCGTGAGCCAGTGTCGTGGCGATACTCGTCTGGCGTGCGAGCAGGTCGGCACTCACATAGGGGCCGAAGGCGTTGGCACCGTCTTGGTTGTCAAACCACGTGCTATTGATCGACACCCCACGTAGCTTCTTAAGGTCCGAGACCTGCAGAGGGCTAAACTTCACGAGGTCGAGCCCATCGAGTGGATACTGCTCGGGAGCGAGAGGGAAGGTAGCTATACCCAGGATATTGGGGATGGAGAACTGATAGAGCATCACATTGACGTACTTGTTGGGGTCCCACAGCAGGTGCAGGTACTCGTTGTCCTCCTCGCTCATCAGGTCGATCGGGTTGATCGTCTGCGACACCCACCGCACGCGGTCTATACCGGGCTCGGCCATCACATTGCCACTAGGGTCAATGCTCGCGGGGTAAAACTCTACGTTGATGTTGCTCTTGGCATACAGCTCATTGACCTCCTTGATCGTAGCGAGGATACGATCTTGGGCGATGTTCTGCTTGGTGTCGCTCGCATTGGCATAGAGTACGTGCACCACCATGGGGAGGCGATACTTGAGCTCTTGGCCTGCTGGGCGTCCTCGCTGCTTGACGTTGAGCGATTTCTTGGAGTTGCGACTCAGGAGCTCTATCTCGGCCGTGCGCCCCTGCTCACTGATATTGCTCCCGACCTCTACCTTGAGGTACTGGTCGGCACCCGAGGTGTACTTGGCGACATTGAGCCAGGCGCGCGTCTCGTCCTTGATGATCCAGGTGTCGCTGGCACTTACCTTGACGTCGTAGCTACCGCCCTCGGCGGGTACATCTACGATCTCGGGCTGAGAGAGGTCTATCTTGACGGTATCGTCCTTGGTACAGCCGATCAGCCCTAGGGCGAGTACCGAGGCGAGGATATATGCTATTGGGGATTTCATAATCTTAATCTCTTTTGTAGGTGAGCCATATGCTCTATCGAACGGCATGTACGAGTGGTATCGTGATGTCGGCATCGTGCTCGTCGGGCATCGTAGAGCCCTTGATAGCAGAGCGTAGGGGAGCGGGCACATACTCGGCCTGCTTGCTAGGCGTAGGCATATAGGCCTCGATGGCGACGGGGGGCTGAGGTGTCCATAGGACGGAGGTAATGCGTGTAGCAGGAGCCGTGTTGGCCTCATCATATAGCTTGCGTAGCTTGTCTATAGGCTCCTTCTCATTGATCGTAACGGCACGTATCTGAGCACGGGCTATCGGGCCTCGCTCCATGTCCTTGTTGTATCCATAGCTATAGCTGATCTGTGGAGTATTCCACTTGGCGAGCAGGAACATATACGACACCGTACGCTTCATCTTGGCCCACTGTAGGCCAGCATTGCGTAGGATCTGAGCATCGGGGAGTACGTTGGGGTCGAGCTCGTCGACGTTGGCTTGGTCTTCGTTGGCCGCAGCATAGGGCTCGGTAATGCCCTGAGAGAGGCGGTACTTGATGACCATGATCACCTTGTCCTTGACGAGGCCAGGCTGACCGAATACCTGTCCGTTCTCTTCGTTGCCGTCGAAGATACCTGCTATCTCGGCTCCATCGACCGTCTCGGTAGAGAGGCTAGGCACGGTGAGGTAGGAGGGGGTGAAGAGACGCTCGGCGGCGATGCCCTCCTTGTCGAAGGTCAAGATCATTAGCGTGTACTTGCCCCCAGGCGTGAGCGACGAGGTCCACTCGGGCTGGCTATCGCCGAGGTCGGCCATTTGGTTGATGATGTCCCAGAGAGTGGCATCGGGGTTGAAGCCTCCGGCACGTGTCTGGTCGAGGGTGCGTCGGATACTGGCTATGAGGCGCCCCTTGATGCTTTCCTTGCTCTCGGTATCGGGGTAGAGCAGGGGGATGTAGAGGACGGAGGGGTCAGAGGGCTTGATGTTGAGCTGGATCCGGTCGGTCGAGCGGAAAGCGATGTCGACGGTAAAGTCGGTCTTGGTGGGGTCGCCTGCCGTCAGTGGATCAAACTCTGTCTTGTACACCTGCGTGCACACCCCACCCTCGTAGCCGAAGGCTATTAGGAAGTGCTTGGTGCTGGGTGTGAGCTTGTAGTCGGGATACGATACTGTGCGGTGGGGCTGCGCCTCAAAGAAGATATAGGGGTTGGTGTTGATGATGTACTTGGCGTGCTCGTCGGGCGTCATCCTGAGGGTGGCCTCGTTGTGCGCGCCACATCGCCACACATAGCGCTGGGTAGGGTCCGAGGGCTCTACCGTTACGGCGGCACGAGTCTGGCGGATATTGTCTACCTTGAGCGTGAAGGACGTATCCTTCTGCGCCACCTTGGCTGTGGTATACTCGCCTCGAGTGGCCTGCGAGATGAATACGACCTCCTTGCTAGCCGTGATGTGCGCCGCGATGATGAGGTAGATGTATTCGGTGTCGGCCTTCATAGAGCGTCCCTGTATCGTGATCTCTTGGTCGCCAGTGAAGAACTTGCTGTTGATGAAGGCATCGATTGCCTCGGGCGTAGCGTTGGGGTTGAACTGGAAGAAGCTCCGTATCTCCTCTCCTAGGTATGAGAGTGCTATCTGCTCATCGCTCATCCCCGATGCCTTGACGCGCTCGTAGGTCGCCTTGGGAAAAGAGCAGAGGTACCACTTCACCTCCTTGAGCGAGGGCTTGACGTCTAGGACGGCCTTGGTGGGGCGAGAGGCGTCTACCTGTACCTCGAAGGTCATATCGACGTTGTCGGCCTTGAGCGTCTCGAAAAACTGATAGGTGGCTTGTCGGGAGAGCTGTCCATCCCGCACGCCGAAGACAACGAGCTCGTAGATATTGCCTGGTAGCAGATTGGTGATGGTGCGCTTGGCATCGCCCTTGAGGCTGATGCTGGCGAGGTACTCGTCCCACGTCTTGCTCGATGCCGAGGCGTTCTTCTGTAGCTCACCTAGGAGGAAGGAGGGGAGATCCTGCTTGGGAACCTTGTCGATAACGCTCTTATCGACGTAGAGACAGACGTAGGGAGTCTGCTTGTCTGTAGGAATGATCTCGAATGAGTAGGTCGTCGAGGTCAGTGTCTCGTCTTTGATCTCAAAGCGCATATCGTAGTCCTCTACGATATCGACACCGACGATTTCCTTGGTCTCATCCGCACAGCTTGCCAGTGCCCCTAGGAGCAGCAAGGTCGTAAGCCAAAAAGTACTCAGTCTTTTCATACAACTGTTGATATTAAACGTTCGTAATACACCCATTCACCCATTGCTATGCGTGCTCGTATCAAAGCGCGGCCACCGCAGGTCAATCGGCGCCAGTTATTCCAGCCGTAAAGATAACACACTTATCCTATATAAGCATCATTCCTCGCCCTAAAAATTATTTTATGCCACTATTCTAGGCGAGATCAATAGATGATATATAGGTAATATCTGATTGTATGTTCAGTATATTCATTGTTTTCTGTGTTATATATGTGCGATTGCAAATAGATGCGCCTGCTCGGAAAGGCAATTAGGCAGACGTCTGCATGCCCCTCGCGGACTTTCCCTATTTTCTCCGCCTCGCCTAAGAAGGGCGACGATATGCCGTATTGTAATAAAACGGGCTCTGTCTAGGCCTACCTCCGTCCTCCTCCTATCGCCTCGGGTATCACCCAAGGCGAAGGCCTAGGGTGGACGGCATGGACACCCTAGGGCAAACAAAAATATCCCCTAGGGTGAACGAGGCGTTCACCCTAGGGGAGGGCTTCACTACCTCCTACTCACGAGAGGAAGGAGGTGGGGCAGGAGGGGATTAGAAGAATAGGGTGCCCGACTCTTTCTTCTTGGGGTCGGCAGTAGCGCTGAGGTAGAGGTCGTCGATCACAGCCTCCTTGCTGATGCCATAGGCCTTGGCGGCACGTAGCACGAAGTCTTGGCTATAGTCGCGTAGCTCATCGAAGGTAGGCTTGCGCCCTAGCTGACGCAGGTTGCGCACCGTCTTCTTCTCGCCTGGATGCTGTGGATCATCGATCTCGATAGCCTTGATATACAGGCCATCCTCTTGGCTACCATAGATGATCACTGGAGCGGTGAGGTGTACGTCCCAGAGGTCGCTCTGTCGCTGAGCATCGCTAGGCATGTCAAAGGGCGAGGGCTTGCCCCCTTCGTTGCGGCTCGTCTTGCTCGTAGCAGCATGCAGGAGCTCCACACCGAGGTCAAACTGATAGTAGATACAGTGCTTGAGATGCTTGTATGCCACTTGGTCGAAGATAGGATTGTTGAAGCCTAGCCAGCCCTTCATACCGACAGGATTGTCGAAGCCCAAGAACTCCACGCCATCGTTGCGCCCCGTAATGCTCGCTTTGTAGCTCTTGTCCCAGGGATTGGTGTCGCTATAGAAGTAGTAGAAGGGCTTCCAGTCCTCGCGTGGCAGATCGTCCTCGCCCGTCACGAAGCGCTTGGCGAGGATCTCGTTGTAGGGAGGCTTGCGAGCGATCACGTCGGCCGACTCCCAGGTGATGTCGTTGTAGAAGGGCTTGAGGTTGTATGGGATGAAGAAGTGCTGGTGGATATTCTCCTGACCATTGGTAACGAACTGGTAGGTGATATCCTGGTCGTCGGCATCGTAGTAGCGAATGGTGAGGCCATACACGAGCGAGTAGGTGCTGATGAGCTTGTCGGGATAGTCCTTGTCCTTGCCATGATAGACACCATAGAGGACGCGAAACTTGTCGGTACCCTCGGGCGAGGTCGTCCACGAGTGGATAGCGCGGCCATTGTCGTCCTTCTTGCCCGTGTCCATGTACTTGAGCACCATGGTCTGCGTGCGCTTGATGCTCTTGAGCCCCTCGACGTCGGCATTCTGATGGAAGCCCTTGATGCCGTGTAGGTGTCCGTCGTAGAGGGTGAGTACAGCCTTGACGGGGGTGCCGTGCGCCTTGTTCTTGCGCTCGTCTTGCGACTTCTGTGGCGTTACCTTGCCCTTGAGGTCGTCCTTGCTACAGGCGCCGAGCCCTAGGGACAGCAGTAGCACGAGAGAGGCCCAAGTGGTGAGCTTGAGCGTGGGGAAAATTCTCGTCATAAGTTTTAGTTTTTAGTTATTAAGTATTGATGAATGATTTGCCAATGAGACTTACCAAAAGTAAGAGAGACGTATCCGCACGTCGCGCCCTAGGTCGTGAAAGTAGTAACGGAAGCGGTTGGTGTACTCCTTGTATAGGCGGTTGGTGAGGTTGGTGCCCTCTATCTCGAGCTCTATGCGCGATCGGGCTCCAGTCTGGTGGGCCAGCTTGAGATTGGCCCCCCAGAGGTGGTAGCTATCGGGGGTGTGGTCTACGAGATCGGTAGACGGGCTGAAGAGCCGCTGCTTGCCTACCCAGCTATTGCTGACACTTGCCGAGAGCTTGGTGTGCCGACCGAGGGTGTGCTCGTAGGCAAGCCATTGCCTAATGCGTAGTGGGGATAGCCCAGGGGGGTATAGCCCCGACTGTGTACGTGCCCATATATAGCCTCCCTGGATACCATAGGTGAGGGGCGAGCCTAGGATTTGCCACTCGAGCTTGGCATCGATACCTCGAAACTGTGCGTCCTCCTGCCTAAACAAGAAGAGAGGATAGTAGCCCGACACCATGCGCCTGTAGCTACCGCCAAACGAATAGTAGATATAGTCGCGTACATACTGTAGGAAACCCTCCACCGACCAGTCGAGGTGACCCGTGCGCCCCTCGATAGCGGCCACCCATTTGTAGCCTGTCTCGGGGGTTAGGTGTGGGTTGCCCGAGGCATAGACGCCCGAGGCCTTGTCAATACCATTGCTGTGCATCTCGAAGACGTGTGGCGCGCGCTGCGTGAGCCCTAGGCTCGATACCAGCTTGATCTCAGGGGCTAGGGCGTAGCTAGCACCCAGCTGTGCGCCCCAGAGATTGTAGACCTCTGCACCACCATAGTGGGCTCCGCTATAGTCGTGGCCATCGGCATTGACGAAGCGAAACTCATAGCGTCCGCCCCACTCTAGTGCCAGACGCCCGAGGCGCGCTCGTTGCCAGGCATAGCCCCCGAGTAGTAGCTCGGCGTAGTTGGGGATCAGGGGGACTACCCCAGTGCCCTCGCGGTTGGTATTCTGCCCCCAGTGCCCTACAAGGCCTACCTCGGTCTGTAGGCCTAGGAGCGCGCTGTGGCGATAGCTCGCATCGGCATCGGCCGAGAGGAGCGTCATGCTGTATTCGGGGATATGCGATAGGTTGTTGCGTCGGTGATGGTACTCCTCTCTGAGGTCTTGCTGGAGGCCTACGTTGAGGCTGATACGCTGGTTGTCGTCGATGCGGTAGCTGTTGGTTAGGGCGAGCTGATGGTGGCGCACGGTGGAGTGTGGGAGCTCTATGCGACGCGTGAAGCGGTCTTGCTCGCCAGCCTCGAGGACAGGTCGCCCTAGGCTTAGGCGTTGCTTGAAGAGGGCTTCGCTACCTATCTGCCACTGAAACATCGTTCCTTGCCTCGTGTAGTAGAGTCCATAGCTTAGCTCGCTCTGTAGTCTGTGCCCTCTGTAGCCTAGCTGGAGGCCTGCGCTCCACTTGCGCTCGCCAGTGTTCTGTAGGTAGTACTCGGCCGTGTGCCTATCGCCCGAGGAGAGTCCCGAGGTCTGCACACGCCAGCTCCAGTGCTGGCCTAGGCTGCCCGATAGGCGTAGCATGGCCTGTACCTGTCTAGAGTTGGAGGCATAGCCTGTCGATAGCTCCGTGCTCAGCTTGCGCCCTGCATAGACGAGCTTGGGAGCCTGCATCTCTACGACGCCACCTAGAGCCCCCGAACCAAACCGCACTGCCTCGGCACCCTTGACGACACGTATCTCGCCCGCCATATCATAGTCTACCTCGGGGGCATGGTCTACCCCCCAGTCCTGCCCGATGTGGCGCATACCATTATTGACTATCATCACGCGCCCCGAGTGCATGCCATGTATCGTGGGCTTGCTAGCTAGGGGGCCTGTGGAGAGCATGGCTACGCCCTTGGTAGAGGCTAGGGCGGAGGCTAGAGTTTTGCCCATGTTGGAGAGTATCTCCTCCTGACTGATCTGCTGAGCCACACTGATACTGCGACTAATCTTGGCCCCATAGATAGATACCTCATCGAGGCTCGCCACTGCAGGCGACAGGGCTATGCGTAGTGGGCTACTTCCTGGCTTGGGGGTTAGGGTAATCTCCTTGGTCCGATAGGATAGGTGGCTGAGCACCAGGCGCAGTGTGTGTCGGTAGCCAAGGCGAGCTACGCCGCTTGAGGAGGTTAGGCTGGCCTCGCGCTCGGTCTGTATGTAGACGTCGGCAATGGGCTTGCCCGTGAGGCTATCGACGACTACGACCTCCACCCGCTGCGCAGGCGCAGAGCTTGCCGATCTCTGGGCATATAGATCAGCGATAGAGGTAGTGAATACGAATAATAGGCATGTACCGAGGGCGAGGGAGGCGATAGCCTCTCGGCGTACTACGTGTCTGATGCTCCGCCATAGGCGTGCGGATAGGATAGGAAAAGATGTAAGCATACGTTGCCGTATCGGTCTATAGTTTGGGTTCTGCGCCACAAAGGTAATAAAAATATGCACACCTGTATCCCTCGCTCCCATCCTCTACACCGGTGTATATTAAACTTATTCCCCTCCCCCTCCCGAAAGGCTTGCCTCTCGAAAGGGAGAAGGGAATGTTTTCCTAGACATTACCTCTTCTAGTGGGGATACGGAGAGGATACCTAGAAGTCGCTAGAGCCACCCGAGCTCCCCTCGCTAGAGCCTGTAGATGGTGCCGAAGGGGAGGGTAGAGCCTTGGGATTGTCCACAGCGATAGACACACTGCGCACTGCCGAGCGCATCTCGCCTCGAGGGTAGAAGCGGAGCACGGTCCGCTTGAGCGTAGAGGCCTTGACCTCCTCGCCACTGAGCACCTGACGAGCCGAGGCATCGACCTTGAAGGTCCCCAAATCGCCCAGCTCTACCATGAGGCCATTGGCCACGCCCCAGCGGATCACCTCTGCGAGTGATGTGATGGCGTGTCGTACATCGCCACGCGATAGTGAGGTCTTCTCTACGATGAGATCCTCGACGGCCCGCGTCGTGAGGCGTGTTACCGATACGCGCTGAGCGAAGTAGACCTTCTTCCCCTTGTTCTTACCTAGGCGAGCAGTCGTCTCGCCAACCTTGTAGTGTAGCATAAAATAAATAAGTATAAGTGGTTAGTATTAGACCTGCCTCTTCATCGCCATTGACTCGGTGGCAGGCTTCCGATTATTCACACTGCAAAGGTATGGTACTCCCCTCTAGCTCGAGGTCCAAAACGGTCCATTAGTGTCCAAAATGATCCGATATGGTTCAAAACCCTCGGGATGGCATATGTTCACAGAGCTCCCATCCTCTTGCCAAGCAATGGACGGAGCTCAGGATCGTCGTAAGGTCTTTGGCTGTGCCGCGCTCTCCTGTGTTACTTGTGATACGAGCGTAGAGGTCGAGCCATTACTCGATTTCTATGGCTCGACCTCTTGCATCATATATGTGCTTGTTAGGGTTTGGTACTCCGTTTCCCAGGCGATACTTTTACGTCTATATCAGCCGTTGGTGCGTAGTTGTTTTCCCAGTTCCAGAAGTAAACTGGATACCACTGCTTTTCGGAGAAATTGAGGAATTCGGGCATATGCTGGGCAACCGTCCGCACTCGAAAATGTGCCGACCCTATCTCTTTGTCGTCAGTCAGTGTTACTTTTTCGACAAAGTCCGTCCAGTTATCGACGCGAGCAAAAGGATTGGCACTAGTCGCATCTACCATGCGCCTTCTTTTCTGGTTTGCAGGATGTTTCTGCACGAGGATGAGGGCATCACTCCAGTTGAGGTTGAGGACTCCAGCTTTGGGCTCTATTGGGTAAGCACTACGATCGCGATAATTGTCGAGAGCGACGATAATTTGACATTCAGGGTCTGATGTGATTTTCGTCCAGTCAGACTGCTTGAAGTGATGCGTAGGCTTTAGGTTGAGGTATCGCCCCTGATGATAATAGTCGTAATTGGGTATATTGGCGGGGTCTCCCTGTTCGATGAAGCCATTGCCTAGGAGAAGCATTGTCTTACCACCCTCGAGCTGTGCACTTTTCCCTGCAGAAGGTTTTCCCTTAATGAACCGAACAACTTCTGTTCGAGTATCATTGTCAGAGTTGGGGACTAAACGCTCTTGTATTCCTCGTCCTGTCTCGAGCTTGCTGAGAAAGCCAAGACTATTGGGTTGGAAGCTACTTCTTGCGCCATTCTTGAGTTGGAGAGAGATAAGCAAGGCTTCGTTGGATTTGGTTAGTTGATCTGCTCGGCGATCTGCTGTCCCTTCGGGTCGCCCAGCATAGCCCCTGTCTCTCCACTCAGAGTAGCGTTCCATGGCGAATGGGTGGAAGAAGCAATAGTTGGCTCCAGCTCTAGATGCATCTCCAGCTTTGATCGTACGACGCAGATTGGATATGCGGGCTAGAGCATAGTGCTCTAGTTGGATGGGGTCAAGATTGGGGTTGTACAACTCGACATATCCATAAAAGTTGGGCTCGCGAACATCGTGGTAATACTCGTCTGCCAGATCCACTCTGTAGCGATTGATGAAGTACTCTGTGATCATCAACCCAGACTTGATCTTGACGTCTTTGATGAAGTACTGGGCGTTTTTGGGGGTTTTGCGGAAAGAGAGGTCGATGACGTAGCGATCGTAAAACTCTCCAATGCCATTCTTGTCAAATTGGTCATTGATGTAGAGGTTAGGATCCATCGTCGTTCTTTTCTTGCTGACGAATGTGAAGCTCAAGGAATGGGAACCGGCCTCGATCTCCTCTGTCGGCATCAACCACATGTAGATGGGTATGTTGGCTTTTTCTTTGGAGCTCAGAGACAGCTGACGAGGTAGGATATTGATTGTTTCGTTTTTGATGTTCTCATTGACAGAAGGGATGAAAGTGGGGAAACGACCACTCTGTAGATCTGTGTCGCGGACGTTGGCCACGTCAAAGTATCCTCCAAAGGCAAAGCCATACATTTCCTTGTCGAGCGACTCGATCTCGGCCGTGTAGCGTGTCCTATTCTCCAAGCGCAGAGACAAAAGTATTCCCATGGGGCGAATCTTTAGGTCGAAGTTCTGCATTAAGTAGTCAGACCCCACATGCTTGCCTGTTATTCGTGTCCAAGGAAAGCCTAGAGGAATATCCATTTCCTCTTTGTCTCCAATATGGACGGGGCTAACAGGGCGTACCTCCGCGACCGTATGTCTAAGTCGATCTTGCTCATTCGTCGGGCGTTCTTGCTGGTCTCCTCCTCCCCAGAATCCAGAGATGTACCACTCTCCTTGAGAGAAATCGAGCCCACCCTGAGCTCTGACATTCTCTAGAACGATCTTCATGTGATATCTGCCCTGGGCTGTTCTGGTGATCGTAACGGGGGCAAACAGGGTAGTAATGGCAGAGTGCCCTCTACACTTTAGGAAGAGATGCATCTTCTTGTTCTTGTGCTTCTCGATGTTGATATCGAAAGTGAAAGGCTCCTTAACATCGACGTGCCCGTCTTGATTGGCATCGCGCTGGTAGACCTCAAGCGTGCGCAGATTGTCATCATCGGTGAGATCTAGTGAGAAGCTCTCCTCTAGGGTAGCTGACAGCTCTATACGCCCAGAGCCATCTCCTGAAGTAGATTGTTCTGGCTCTGCTTGATATGTTGGAGAGCAAGAAGCTATTATAGCGAGTAGGAGTGCCCCTACCCATCGTAGTAGATGTATTTTCATACCTGTTTCATATTGTTTGTTAGATGTCCCAGCTGTCCTCTGTGAGGTCTAGCTCATTCCCTGCCTCAAAATCTTGTACATTGCCAGAGATCGAAAGGGTGGCCAGGATATTATTTCCTGCGATTACCTCAAGATTCCAGTCCGTTGCATAGGGAGGCGTGTAGCTCCGTTTGTTCATTTCTCTTTTTGTAAATTCTCTTCTTTTTGATGTAAAACTGATGTAAAACGCATAAATTTGCTTGAATGGACGTATGCATTCTTCCTAAATGTTCCTGCCAAGAAATAGAGGGGAAGTGATTTATACTGAGTTCAAAACGTTTCGGTCGCGCTTATTTCGGGGCAAATGTACGAAATTTTTTTAATAACATCAGAAGCTACAAATTACATATGCTTTTGGTAATCACGAATATCCTACAGCCGAGCACCGAGGCTAGCACCTGCTGGTAGGAGAATAGAGCAAAATAAGCATCGCCTCAGTCGATATTCAATATCCTCTGTGGTCGATATTCAATATCGACCACAGAGGATATTGAATGTTGGCTTGGGGGCGTCTGAAGATCGCCTTGGTAGGGTACTGGAGCGAGGAGGGCAAGAGGAGAGGGGAGTGGCTCTACCCATATGTATGTATTTTGCTCTAGGCGAGTACCTAGGTGAGGGTATTGTGCCTCGTGGCGAGGTGTGTCGCATTCACAGAGCCGAATAATATGTGTATATTTGTCTGATACAAACAAAACAACTCAAAGAAGACAATGGAACAGTATAAACAGAGTGGTAAGCCCACCCAGCCCATCACCGCCCATACGCCCCTAGGCGATCTGCTGTGTGAGAACTTCCCCCTACTACTTATCGTTACGCGTTATGGCATCCCCCTAGGCTTTGGCGAGAAGACCATTGGACAGGTGTGCAAGGAGTATGGCCTCGATACCAATACTCTGCTCATCATCCTCAACCTATCGATAGGCCTGATCGATCGCCCCTCGCGCGACCAGCTTGCCTCGATACGCCTCGATAGCCTAATCCGGTACCTCTCCAACTCGCACGCCTATTTCCTCGACTACCGCCTACCCGAGCTGCGTCAGCGTCTGCTATCGGCCATATCCAACTGCCCTCAGGAGGTGGCCATCGTCATCCGCAACTTCTACGACGAGTACGTCGAGGAGGTGCGCAAGCACATGAGCTACGAGGAGAAGACGGTCTTCCCCTACGCCCTCAAGCTAGAGGCTGGCGAGCGCGACGAGCACTATAGCATCAGCATCTTCAGCAAGCGGCACGACCATATCGAGCTCAAGATCATCGAGCTCAAGAACCTGCTCATACGCTACTACCCTGCACCAGGGGGCTTTGATCTCAACAACGTCCTGCACGAGATCTTCTCGAGCGAGTACGAGCTCGCTGCCCACAACCTCATCGAAGACAACGTATTCATCCCCTATATCATCGCCCTAGAGCAGCAAGTCGCCAAGCAGTAGCGACAGCTCGGGCTCTTAGCGTTCGCCGTTATGTCCACCCCTATCAAGATAGCCATTGCAGAGAGTAGCCCTATCATTCGCTCGGGGCTAGAGGCTCAGCTCAAGCGACTAGCTCGCTACAAGGTGCAGATCGTCTACCTAGCCGAAGATCATAGGCGCGACTGGCTCGAGGCCTCGAGCTTCACCATGGCCGATGTCTTCATCCTCAACCCTCTGCTGTGTGGTCTCAACCCCCAGCAGGTCTTCGCTCATCAGGCCGACGAGGCCAAGTTCGTCGCCCTCAGCTATGGTACTACCGACGAGAGCCTACTGCGTAGCTACGATGCCGTGCTCCATATCACCGATACGATACAGCAGATCGGAGAGCTCTTTGACCACCTGATCAAGCCCAAGGGCGACACCGCCCTAGCAGGGGGCGATACACAGACGCTCACGCCACGCGAGCGCGAGATAGTGGTCTGTGTCGTCAAGGGGATGACCAACAAGGAGATCGCCAATACCCTCTTCCTCTCGACCCACACCGTCATCACCCATAGGCGCAACATCACCAAGAAGCTACAGATACATAGCCCTAGTGGCCTGACCATATACGCCATTATGAACAAAATGGTGGAGCTCAACGAGATTAACCAAAAGGGCTAACCCCCCCGACAATCACTTAATACGGAACGAATAGATATGAATAGACTATGCTCCCTCCTAGGGATACAGTACCCGATCATCTCGGGCGGTATGGTATGGTGTAGTGGCTGGCGCCTTGCCTCGGCCGTGAGCAATGCCGGAGGCCTCGGCCTCATCGGAGCTGGCTCGATGCACCCCGAGACGCTACGCGAGCACATCGGCAAGTGCCGTGCCGCTACCGACAAGCCCTTTGGTGTCAACGTGCCGATGCTCTACCCCGAGCTCGATACCATCATCGACCTCATCATCGAGGAGCGTGTGCCCGTGGTCGTTACCTCAGCAGGCAACCCCAAGACCTATACAGCACGCCTCAAGGCTGCTGGGTGCAAGGTGCTACACGTCGTGGCCAGTAGCAAGTTTGCCCTCAAGAGCCAGGAGGCTGGTGTCGATGCCGTCATTGCCGAGGGGTTTGAGGCTGGTGGGCACAACGGACGCGAGGAGACGACTACCCTCTGCCTCATCCCTGCCGTGGCTCGTGCTGTTACGATACCTGTGGTCGCTGCTGGTGGCATTTCGCAGGGCGACAGCCTAGCCGCAGCCCTAGCTCTGGGTGCCGATGGGGTGCAGATAGGTACACGCTTTGCCCTAACGGTAGAGAGCTCTGCGAGCGAGGCCTTCAAGGAGCTCTGCCGAGGGCTTGGTGAGGGGGGGACGATGCTGTCGCTCAAGGCGATTAGCCCCACGCGTCTCGTCAAGAATGCCTTCTATGAGCAGGTCGCCAAGGCCGAGGCTGAGGGGGCGAGTGTCGAGGCTCTGCGCGAGCTACAGGGCCGAGGCCGTGCCAAGCGTGGTATCTTCGAGGGCGACCTCACCGAGGGCATGCTAGAGATAGGTCAGGCTGCGGCCCTTACTAGCGAGGCGGAGACGGTGGCAGAGGTCTTTGAGGAGCTTCTATCGGGCTATCGCCAGGCGGTGGCGCGCCTCGTGCCTAGCCTCTAGGGCTATCCCCATTCATGTATGCACCGCCCCCATAGCTCCACCAAGCTATGGGGGCGGTACTCTATGCTCACCAGTAGCACGGGTACAAGGGCCATAATTCCTTGGAAAGAGCTATATTTGTGATGGACAGAAGTGTGAAGCTAATATGATAGGACTCGATGAGTATCAGTATTGTAGAGAGCGATTGGTGGAGCTATGCCCTAGTCTGTCTCTATCCTTGATAGATGAGCTATCCCTTGGGTGGCGTATTGCCTCCTTTGAGAAGCGGGAGCACCTTGTGAGGGCTGGGTGTATCCAAGAGGAAGCCTTCATGATAGTACGAGGCTTGGTGCGAGCATACTACCCTGCCAAGGAAGAGGATGTAACGATCAACTTCGTTGCCGAGGGAGAGTTTGCCACTCACTATACGTCTCTAGAGGCTCCGCGCCCGTCTCGCTTTTCATTTCAGTCGATAGAGCCGACCATAGCGGTAGCCATTTCGTACGCCTACATACAGGCACTGAGTACCAAATACTGCGAGACAGAGAGGCTACTCAGGACTCTGCTGGAGCATGAATATATGCGCCTCATGACGCATACCGAGAGCCTTCTGATACGCAGTGCAGAGGATAGATACCGTTTGTTTCTCAGTACTTTTGGAGGTCTAATGCCTCGTATCTCGATAACGGATCTGGCAAGTTACTTGGGGGTAAGTCGGCAGAACTTGACCCTGATCCGCAAGCGCATGCTCGAGGATCGGGCCGCATCGCCTCCAAAGATTGGCAAAAAGTTGTCAGGAAGAGACAAGACGAAATAGCGACCTTTGCATTCTGCAACAACAAGCGAAAGAATGCGAATAAACTATATCGATGCTCCTACGGAGTACATCGCTGTCGATGAGGAGCGTATTGCCTATCGTCAAATAGGGGTAGGGGGCTCTACACCCATCGTCTATATCAATCATCTAGCGGCCAATCTAGATGGTTGCGACCCTCTGATCATGGATACACTTGCCGAGTATTTTACGGTGATCAGCTTCGACTACCTCGGGATAGGTGCTTCTAGTGGTCAGTCTGCTACGTCTATCGATGCAGTGGCCCGAGAGGTAATCGCCTTCATTCGAGCCTTGGGATACGACAAGGTGCATCTATTGGGGTTGTCCTTTGGAGGCTTTGTCGCTCAGGAGATACTACGGGTTGCCCCTCATTTGGTGGATAGTGTTATTTTGGCAGGTACTGGACCAGCTGGCGACAAGGCTATAGCGAGGGTCCCAGGGATAACGTTTTGGGATATGTTGCGAGGAGGGCTTTGGGGATATGATCCCCGTTATTATCTCTTCTTCCCCACGAGGGAAGAGGCAAGGTATCAGGCGAAGGCATTCCTGGCTCGTATCCAGCTACGCAGGGATAGAGATCGACCTACTACGCTGTCCGCACTACTGCGCCAGCTACGTGCTGTAGTGGCTTGGGCCCGCTCTGAGCCATATGCCCTATCTAGCATTAACCATAGGGTCTGGGTAGTTAATGGTGACCACGATCGTATGGTGCCTACCTCGGGAAGCTATGAGCTGGCTCGCCGATTGCCCAATGCCTCGCTGACTATCTATGAGGGAGCTGGTCATGGAGCTATATTTCAGGAAGCAGACTTGTTTGCTCGGCAAGCAGTTGCTTTCTACAAGGGGAGTGATGTCGTGATGAACAAAAGATAAGATTGAAAGAAATGAAGGCATTTCAGGTATCCGAATACAATAAATCAGAATGTAGAGCCGCGCTGGTAGAGGTCGATCGACCAAGCATTCAGCCTCACGAGGTGCTTGTCGAGGTGAAAGCTGCTGGCGTCAATCCGTTGGACAATATGATCATGCGAGGTGAGGTCAAGCTCATTACTCCGTATAGCCTGCCACAAATACTTGGCAACGAGTGTTCTGGCGTCGTGGTGCAGGTTGGGCACGCTGTCCGAGAGATCAGTGTGGGAGACAAAGTCTTTGCTCGTCTTCCTGTCGGTCAGATAGGAGCGTTTGCGGAGTATGTCGCTGTACCAGCCTCCGCGGTCGCTCAGATGCCTAGAGGGCTCAGCTTCGTCGAGGCAGCTAGTATCCCTCTCACGGCCCTTACGGCCTACCAGGCCCTAGAGTTGATGAACCCCAAGGAGGGGGAGAGTATCTTCATCTCTGGTGGCTCGGGAGGCCTCGGAGCTATGGCGATCCCTCTAGCTAAGGCACGAGGACTGACCGTGTACACCAATGGCAACAAAGAGAGCATCGAGCGTGTACTAGCGCTAGGTGCCGACAGATACCTAGACTACCGCACGGAGGACTATCTCCAAGAGCTGCCCCCCGTAGACTATGTACTAGATAGCCTAGGAGGCAAGGAGCTGCGCAGGCAGATGAGACTCCTCAAGGCAGGAGGGATGCTCGTATCTCTCAGAGGGCTACCCAATGGCCGATTTGCGAAGCGTTTTGGCTTGCCTTGGTGGAAGCAATGGCTGTTTTCTCTCGTTGCCCGAGGGCTAGAGCGAGATGCCCAGCGACGAGGGGCGTCTTATGAATTTCTGTTTGTCGAGAGTAGTGGGCAACAGCTAGGTAGGATAGCTCAGCTCGTAGAGATGCAGGGTATCCGCCTGTCGGTAGATAAAGTATTCCCTTTTGCTCAAGCCAATGAGGCCTTGGCGAAGGTGGCTCAAGGAGGCTCGGCAGGCAAGGTGGTCTTGAGCTTTGAGTAGGCTGTTCACCGAGAGTCGTGATACAAAGAGAAAACCTCCGTGCCCTGGCGCACGGAGGTTTTTTGGCTCAATCTAGGCCAAGTGCTGCACTTTATGGGTAGGATGTGTACACCTATGATCGGGAATGATAGATTGGGGAGAATGCTGTATCTTTGTGGAGATTATGGTAGATTTGGTTAGCTGTGTCTGTCGGGGTCGTGGATCGATGCCGATGGGGGCAATGGCTGGGTCTGCGAGTGGGTTAAACAAATAGAACAACATTATATAGCTCGACCTATGTCAGAGAGGAAAGTCCGTGTGCGCTTCGCGCCTAGCCCTACGGGAGCACTACATATCGGCGGTGTGCGTACCGCATTGTACAACTATCTCTTCGCCCAGGCACACGGCGGAGATCTCATCTTGCGCATTGAGGATACCGATAGCCAGCGCTTCGTCCCTGGTGCAGAGGAGTACATCATCGAGGCTCTAGAGTGGCTTGGGATACGCTTTGACGAGGGCGTCGGCTATGGGGGTCAGTATGGCCCCTACCGCCAGAGCGAGCGCAGAGACATCTACCGCACCTATGTCGATCAGCTCCTCGAGCGTGGCCGTGCCTATATCGCCTTCGATACCCCCGAGGAGCTAGAGGCCAAGCGTCGGGAGGTGGACAACTTCCAGTACGATGCCTCGACGCGTGGCATGATGCGCAACTCGCTCACCCTGCCTGCCGAGGAGGTCGATCGCCTCATCGCCTCTGGCGAGCAGTATGTGGTGCGCTTCCTCGTAGAGCCTGGTCAGGAGGTGATCGTAGAGGATATTATCCGTGGTGCCGTGAGCTTCGGCTCGTCTATCCTCGATGACAAGGTGCTCTACAAGAGTGCCGACGACCTGCCTACCTATCACCTCGCCAACATCGTAGACGACCACCTCATGGAGGTAACGCATGTGATACGAGGCGAGGAATGGCTACCGAGTGCACCCCTGCACGTATTGCTCTATCGGGCCTTTGGCTGGGAGGATACGATGCCTCGCTTTGCCCACCTACCCCTCCTGCTCAAGCCCGATGGCAATGGCAAGCTCTCCAAGCGCGATGGCGATCGCCTAGGCTTCCCCGTCTTCCCTCTCGAGTGGCACGACCCCAAGAGTGGCGAGGTGTCGTCGGGCTATCGCGAGAGTGGCTACCTGCCCGAGGCTGTGGTCAATTTCGTCGCCCTACTAGGCTGGAACCCTGGGGGAGAGGCTGGCGAGGTGCTATCGATGCAGGAGCTCGTAGAGCTGTTTCGTCTAGAGAAGTGTAGCAAGGCTGGGGCGAAGTTTGACTACAACAAGGGGCGATGGTTCAACCACCACTACATACAGCATACGCCCGATGAGCTCCTAGCCTCGCTCCTAGCCCCAACGCTTGCCAAGGCTGGCGTAGAGGCCGATGCCCAGCGTCTCTCTAGTGCTATAGGGCTGGTCAAGGAACGCTGTCAGCTGATCCCCGAGCTGTGGGAGCAGGCGAGCTTTTTCTTCTGCGCCCCCGAGCAGTACGATGAGAAGACCGTTGCCAAGCGCTGGAAGGGCGATACCTCCGAGCAGATGCGTGAGCTGATCGCTGTGCTAGAGGGGCTCCCCGAGGAGCTGCCTGCCCCCGACACCGAGGCCGCGGTCAAGGGCTGGATCGAGGCCCGAGGCTATGGTCTAGGAGCCGTGATGAATGCCTTCCGCCTCGCTGTGGTAGGCGAGAGCAAGGGGCCTCATATGTTTGACATTACGGCCCTACTAGGTAGAGCCGAGACTATCGCTCGCCTAGAGCGTGCTATCGCCACACTAGGCTAGGGTGTGATGAAGCTACTACATGCCCTCGGGGGGCATCTGATGCAGGCTGGTCTGCGCCTCGCCTCTAGGCGTCGGCACAAGGCGCGCCTCATCGTGGAGGGGCGTCGGGAGACGGTGTCTCGTCTGCGCCAGCGTATCGATGGCTCGCGTCCCGTGGTATGGGTACATGCCTCATCGCTGGGGGAGTTTGAGCAGGGGCGTCCGCTCATAGAGGCCATAGGGCACTATTGCCCCGAGTGGCAGATCGTCTTGAGCTTCTTCAGCCCCTCGGGCTACGAGGTACGCCACAGCTACGAGGGCGTCGACTGTGTCGTCTATCTGCCTGCCGACACCCCTAGGGCCGTGCGCGCCTTCCTCGATAGTGCTCGCCCCAGCATCGCTATCTTCGTCAAGTACGACTTCTGGCCCGTAATGCTACGTGAGCTCCGCACTCGAGGCATACGCTCGTACCTCGTATCGGCTATCTTTCGCAAGGAGCAGCTCTTCTTCAAGCCTTGGGGGGGCTGGTACCGACGGCTCCTGCACGACCTCGACTACCTCTATGTGCAGGATAGGGCCTCGCTCGCCCTCCTCGCTCGCCATGGCGTCTATCATGCCGATGTGGCTGGCGATACACGCTTCGATAGAGCCTATGCCATAGCGCAGGCCGCCAAGGACGTCCCCGAGGCCGAGGCACTAGTACGGCGCACGCACATCACCATCGTGGCAGGTAGCACGTGGGGCGAAGACGAGGCGATGCTCATCGACTACTGGCAGAGGCACGAGGGCGTAGGGCTCATCATTGCCCCCCACGAGATCGATGCCGAGCATATGGCTCGCCTCACGGCTCGCCTCGGGCGCAAGCCTTGGGCTCTGCTGAGCCAGCTACGCCAGGGGCAGGCCGTGGAGGGCTACGAATGCCTCGTCGTAGACTGCTTTGGCCTGCTCTCATCGCTCTATCGCTATGCCGACGTCGCCTACATAGGCGGAGGCTTTGGCAAGGGGATCCACAATACGGTGGAGGCTGCTGTCTATGGTGTGCCTATGCTTTTCGGGCCGCGGATAGATAAGTTTCGTGAGGCGAAGCTCTTTGTGGCCTCTGGAGCC
The DNA here is from genome assembly GCA_041854325.1 of Porphyromonas sp. Lineage (GTDB taxonomy): Bacteria > Bacteroidota > Bacteroidia > Bacteroidales > Porphyromonadaceae > Porphyromonas. The sequence continues at coordinate 14,244 of JBHACB010000009.1, read as the reverse complement.
GGTATCGTGGTGCGCAGTGGTGCAGAGCTAGAGGCCGAGCTCGATAGGCTCGTCTCGTCGGCCGAGGCGCGCCACGAGGCAGCGCAGGCAGCGATGCGTATCGTAGAGAGCCAGCTAGGGGCTACCAAGATCATACTAGACGGGATAGGGCTGTGCCCCAAGCCCGCCATATCAGACAATGAAGACGAACAAAGACAATAAAGACCTCCTCGTGCTCGGCATAGAGAGCTCGTGCGACGACACCTCGGCCGCCGTGCTCCGTGGGCATACCCTCCTCTCCAACGTCATCGCCTCGCAGGCGGTGCATGAGGCCTATGGAGGCGTGGTGCCAGAGCTTGCCTCTAGGGCGCACGAGCAGAACATCGTGCCCGTAGTCAGCGAGGCGATAGCTCGTGCCGGTATCACGCTACACGACCTTGATGCCATAGCCTTCACCCGTGGCCCTGGTCTACTGGGCTCGCTGCTCGTGGGCGTTAGCTATGCCAAGGGGCTAGCCCTATCGCTCGGTATCCCTATGGTGGAGGTCAATCACCTGCATGCTCACGTGCTGGCGCACTTCATCTGCGAGGAGGGCGAGGCGCATACGCCACCCGAATATCCCTTCCTATGCCTTCTGGTATCGGGGGGCAACTCGCAGATCATCCTCGTCAGGAGCTCGGAGGAGATGCAGATCATAGGCCAGACGATAGACGATGCGGCTGGTGAGGCCTTCGACAAGTGTGCCAAGGTCATGGGGCTAGGCTACCCTGGGGGCCCTGTGGTCAATCGACTGGCCAATGAGGGCGACCCTAAGGCCTTCCGCCTAGCTCGCCCCAACGTGCCGGGCTACGACTATAGCTTCAGTGGGCTCAAGACCTCGTTTCTCTACACGCTACGCGATGAGCTGGCGCACAACCCGCACTTCGTCGAGGAGCGCAAGGCCGACCTCTGCGCCTCGCTACAGGCTACAGTCATCGACATCCTGATGAAGAAGCTCCGCCTAGCGAGTCGCGACCTCGGGATCAAGCAGATCGCTGTGGCGGGAGGGGTATCGGCCAATACTGGCCTTAGAGAGGCATTTGCCGACCACGCACGGCGCTACGGCTGGCGTATCTTCATCCCCAAGCTAGCCTACACCACCGACAACGCTGCCATGGTGGCCATGAGTGGCTACCTCAGCCTCGTGGCTGGGCGACGTACGGCTATGGACGCTGTCCCCTATGCACGCGTAACGATGTAGCTATGGAGCTGGCACAGATCATCGGCCACTACTGTAGGGCTCATGGCCTACGCCTCGCTACGGCAGAGAGCTGTACGGGCGGACGCCTCTCGGCATGCCTAACGGCTGTAGCAGGTGCCTCGCACTACTTCGCCTCGGGCGTGGTGAGCTATACCGATGAGGCCAAGGTAGCCCTGCTGGGCGTGCTCCCTGCCACACTAGCTCGTCATACGGCCGTCAGCGAGGCAGTGGCGTGCGAGATGGCCGAGGGGGTAGCACAGAGGCTGGGCGCCGACCTAGGCATAGCCACTACGGGCTACCTAGGCCCTAGTGCTGGTGCCGATGCCACGCCCGTAGGTACGGTGTATATCGGCATCAGCTATAGGGGCAAAAGCTATGCCACGCGCCTCGCCCTAGAGGGCCCTCGTGCCACAATGGCGGATACCGCTGTACGCGAAGCTCTGCGCCTAGTATGGCGCGTACTATACACCCACCAATCGCTGTAAGATGAATAAGATCAACCGACTATACCTCCTCGCCCTCGCTCTATGTGTGGGCATCGCCTCGCTCGAGGCACAGATCAGCCGCCTAGGTCTACGCTGGGCCCTAAGCCATGCCTCGGCATGGGGGGCTGGGCTACCTGTCGTTACGCTTGTGGAGCCCTTTGGCCCTGCACAGGTGGCAGGGCTGTGTGTGGGCGATCTCATCGAGACGATCGATGGCGTGCCTACTCGAGACCTCACCGAGGGGCAGATCACCGAGCTCCTGCACAGCCCTCGAGCCCAACACCTGCTACAGGTGCTAGGCGTAGGTGGCACGTCTCGTCAAGTACTGCTACGCCCCGTGGTGCGCCCACAGGGGAGTATGGGCGAGCGAGAGCTGGCCGAGCTCCTCGCTGGCTATAGCCCCGAGGATGCTAGCCTCGTGGCCCTGCCCTATCCGATGAGCTATACGCAGAGCGAGACGGTAGACCTGACGCGCCAACGCACCTTCGCCTTCGCCTCCTCTGCCCCCGAGACGGCCGACCTCGATAGCCTACTCAACGATGAGCTACGCCACCTCCTCGAGGCCAAGGGACTACGCGAGGATACGGCACGCCCCGATCTGCTCATCAGTACGTTTTATCAGCTAGAGCCTATCGCTCCAGGGGCTGTGGCAGAGGGCCCCACGACCACTACCTACCGCTACGACCCCGAGGCGCGTGCCCTACGCCCCCTGCCCGTATCGGCCGTAGCCGCTCAGGATACTCAGTACCGCATCGTGCTAGGTATACAGATCCATCGCCCTGGGGCACGTACCCTCGTGTGGAGCTGTGAGGCCACCGACTTCCTGAGCCGTGCCATGACCATACTCGAGTATGCCCACTATATGCTCGAGCCTATGCTCTCGGGCTTCCCTCTGCCTGCACGCCTCGTACGCCCTACGCTCGAGGTGCATACCCTGCGCTACCTCTACACGGGGCTCGTCTACGACCGCTATCGTCTGGGGCATGTAGTGGCTGTCGAGGATGGTTCGCCTGCCTTTGGGGCGGGGCTACGCCCTGGCGACATCGTCCGCTCTATCAATGGCATACCTCTACCCACGAGTGCCGAGGAGGCACTGGAGAGCTATCAGCGTTTTGGCGAGCGCACGGCTCGCTATCGTGTGCCCCTAGGGCTCTCGGATAGGCAGGGCAAGCCTCTGACCACGTGGCAGACTAGTAGCTATGCCGACCTCGCCGAGGTCTTCACTCGTCCACGTACGGGGGCTGCACTGGCCTATGTCTTCGGCTTTCGTCCCTATGTACAGCCTCAGAGACGCCCACTGGCTATCGAGGTGGTGCGTGGGCGCGATGTCTACACCGTGCGTGTAGAGCCTCAGCTACGTGATGAGACCACTATACGCCCCTACTAATACTAACTACCCATTCGCATACCCTCACTATCCTATGACTACCAGCCAAGCAACGCCCCGCTACCGCCTAGGGTGTATCAATACGCTCGAGGTGCTACGCATCGTGTCGATCGGTGCCTACCTCGAGTGGGACGTCGAGGAGGGCATCCTGCTCCCTCTGCGCTATCTGCCCCCCGAGGTGCGTGTGGGCGATAGGCTCGAGGCCTTTGTCTATCACGACAACGAGGGGCGACTCATCGCCACCACTCTACGCCCCTATGCCGAGGTGGGGCAGACGGCCTACCTCGAGTGTGTGAGCCTGTCGGATCGCGGAGCGTTCATGGCATGGGGCATACACAAGGATCTCTTCGTCCCCTTTGCCGAGCAGCGAGGGCGTATGCGCGAGGGAGGCTACTATGCGGTGCACCTCTATATCGATAGGGTGAGTGGCAAGATCGTAGGCTCGGCCAAGCTCAGCAAGCACCTCGGCAATAGACTACCACCCCACGAGGTGGGTGCACAGGTGCGCGCCCTGCTTGTCGAGACCAACGAGGTGGGCTATCGTGCCGTCGTGGATCACCTCTACTGGGGCATCATCTACGACGAGGATATGCCCGAGGCACCACGGCGAGGCGATGTGCTCACAGCCTATGTGCGCCGCATCCGCGAGGACGGACGCCTCGACCTCGCTCTGCGCCCCGTGGGGTATCAGCGCACCGAGGGCGACACCACACGCCTACTGCGCCTACTGCGTGGTGCTGGTGGGCATCTACCTGTGGGCGACAAGAGCCCTGCCGAGGAGGTGCTACGCCTGACGGGTATGAGCAAGAAGAGCTTCAAAATGGCCGTCGGTGCACTCTACAAGCAGCGCAAGGTGGCCCTAACGCCCACGAGCATACAGCTCCTCGAGGCCTAGGACGGGAGAGAGCATATAGCCAAAGCGGCTCGGCGCACACCTCTGTGTACGCCGAGCCGCTTTGGCTGTAATAGTGCTATACTACATGGCCTCGAGGGGAGGCGAGGGCTAATGGTGGAGCCAGTCGGCAGGCATCGCCCAAAAGGCTGCGACCTTGCTCTCGACACTCTGGCTACTCACCTCGTGGAGGCGTATGCCTAGGTAGTAGGTCTGCTCAATGCCTACAGGGGTAGCCCCCTCCAGTAGGGCGCGTGCCTCGGCCGTGCGCCCTAGGTACTGGAGCACGTGGGCTCGCAGATCGAGAGGTGCTAGGCTGTCGGGGCTGGAGGCTATCTGCTGGGCAAGCAGGGCATCGGCTCTCGTCCATAGCTCTGTCGCCTCGGCTGTGCGCCCCTGCTGGTGGCAGAGCACGCCTAGGGCGAGGAGATAGGGGGCGCAGTGAGGGTTGGTATTGATGAGCTGGCGCAGATCGCTCTCAGCGAGGGCTGTGGCCCCGAGCATGGCGAGGTACTGGGCGCGGTCGTAGCGAGCGTGCTCGTAGTGGGGGTCGAGGCGTAGGGCGCTGTCGAGCAGGTGGCGAGCACGTGCCACCGAGTCGGCCACGCCCCAGGTGCGTCGCCCCTCGGCTACGCTGTGTGTGGCCTCGCGCCATAGGGCGTAGGCTGTGGTGTCGGCACTACCGCGAGGCACCCAAGGGGACTGGGGGCGAGAGGTACAGCTAGCCGCGAGAGCAAGGGCTGTGAGCAGGGGGGCTAGGAGCTGGCGTATGGGCATAGTCGTCATCTTGTCGCTGTGGCAAATATAGCCTATCGCCTCGACCCTAGCAAACCCGAGTACAGACCATCGAGACTATACCCTCTTGTTTATCTCTTACCTACGGGAGAGGGGGGTATCATCGTAGGCTAGCTCAAAAAAGCCTAGGGTGAACGAGGTGGTAGCCCTAGGGCGAACGCCTCGTTCACCCTAGGGGAAAAATGCGTCAGCCCTAGGGCAAGTTGTAGGGCTGACGTATCAAAATTCGAGTTGAGTTATTGAGCTCGAGGTTCAGCCTAGCTAATAACGTCTGTACTCTCGGTATGGACGACTTCTTGTGTTGCCTCTTCGCGGATATGTACCGAGCGATCGCCTCGCGGAGGGGTGTTTGGTGATGTGGGGCAGAATACCTATATTTGTAGAGCGATAGAGGCGTCTATCGGTGGCTCGTCTTAGGCTGTGCCCTTGAGGCACGGATGCTGGGAGATTAGGATGCAGTGTGCTCGAGTATTATCACCCTCCGAGATACGTTGTGAGGCGGTTTTTCTGATCCTGCTATAGGCTGATGTTCAGCGCCTTGTCGTCAAAAAACGATGAGGTTGTAACTGCCCTCAAATTTTGGAGGGTAAAGACAACCCATAACAATACCACGAGCCTGCAGTTCAGGTTGTAACTGCCCTCAAATTTTGGAGGGTAAAGACAACAAATGACACATCGGAAGAAATGCGGCCAAGGTTGTAACTGCCCTCAAATTTTGGAGGGTAAAGACAACCTTCTGTATTATTTCTACATTGCACAAGCAGTTGTAACTGCCCTCAAATTTTGGAGGGTAAAGACAACGCTTCCCTTTGCAGTTGCATAAGCATTGCTGTTGTAACTGCCCTCAAGCTCTGGAGAGCAAAGAGACCGCTCTCGTCATGGTGCGCGGCCCGTACTTAGGGCGGTCTCGATCTTCAGATTTTGGAAGGCAAAGACAACAATGGGCGAGTAGAGCCGAGGACGCCTAGCGACTGCTACGACCATAGGGTCGTGGCAGTCGCTTTTTTGTGCCCATAGGTAGGGGAGATGGTGTGTGGTGAGAGGTGTGGCTGGTAGGGATAAAAATATTAACTTTGCAGAGCTTTGAGGCTAGAGGCTGGTGTGCCCTCCTGCGCTGTGTGTGCGAGGGGCTCCCCGAGGCTAGCCCATTACTGCATATTCACGATAAGACAATGAACGAACCGGTAGAAGATAAGGAGCTTGGTGGCAAGAAGAGCCTCAACTTCATAGAGCAGATCGTAGAGAACGACCTGCGCGAGGGCAAGAACGATGGGCGTCTGCAGACACGCTTCCCACCCGAGCCCAATGGCTATCTGCACATAGGCCACGCCAAGGCCATCTGCATGGACTTTGGCATAGCGCAGAGGTATGGTGGGGTGTGCAACCTCCGCTTCGACGACACCAACCCCGTCAAGGAGGACGTAGAGTACGTAGACGCCATCCGTGAAGACATCAAGTGGCTGGGCTTCGAGTGGGGAGCCGAGTACTACGCCTCCGACTACTTCGGTCAGCTGTACGCCTTTGCCGAGGCACTCATCAAGGCTGGCCATGCCTACATCGACGAGCAGACGGCCGAGCAGATAGCTCAGCAGAAGGGTACGCCCACGACGCCTGGCACCGACAGCCCCTACCGCTATCGCCCTGTGGAGGAGAGCCTCGAGCTCTTTCGCCGTATGAATACGGGCGAGATAGAGGAGGGCGCCATGACGCTACGTGCCAAGATAGATATGGCGAGTAGCAACATGCACTTCCGCGACCCCATCATCTACCGCATCATCAAGCACCCCCACCACCGCACGGGGCGTACGTGGACGGTGTACCCGATGTACGACTTTGCCCACGGGCAGAGCGACTACTTCGAGGGGGTAACGCACTCGATATGTACCCTCGAGTTTGAGGTACACCGCCCCCTCTACGACTACTTCATCGATAGGCTCAAGGAGCTGGACGGCAGTGGCGAGTACCGCCCACGGCAGTATGAGTTCAACCGCCTCAACCTCACCTACACCATGATGAGCAAGCGCAAGCTGCTACAGCTGGTGCAGGAGGGGCTAGTAGCAGGCTGGGACGACCCCCGTATGCCTACGCTCTGTGGCCTGCGCCGCCGTGGCTATACGCCTGCGTCTATCCGTGGCTTCGTAGACCGCATCGGCTATACCAAGTACGACGGCATCATAGACGTAGCCCTGCTGGAGCACTCTGTGCGCGAGGATCTCAACCGCCACGCTACGCGCGCCTCAGCAGTGCTCGACCCTATCAAGCTCATCATCACCAACTACCCCGAGGGGCAGGTCGAGGAGATGGCCTTCCAAAACAATCCCGAGGACGAGACGGCAGGCTACCACAGCATAGCCTTTCGCCGCGAGCTCTTCATCGAGCGCGACGACTTCATGGAGGACGCCCCCAAGAAATACTTCCGCATGACACCAGGGCAGGAGGTACGCCTCAAGAGTGCCTATATAGTGCGCTGTACGGGGTGCCGACACGACGAGGCCGGCCGTGTGGTAGAGGTATATGCCGAGTACGACCCCGAGACGCTGAGTGGTAGACCCGAGTCCAACCGCAAGGTCAAGGGCACCATCCACTGGGTGTCGTGTGCCGACAGCGTGGAGGCCGAGGTGCGCCTCTACGATCGCCTCTTCACCGACGAAGACCCCTCGAGCATCAAGGACAAGACCCTAGCCGAGCTCGTCAACCCCGATAGCCTCAAGGTGCTCACTGGGGTACGTATCGAGCGTTTTTTGGCTGAGGCTAGAGTGGGGGATATGTACCAGTTTCAGCGCATAGGCTACTTCGTAGTAGACCGCGATAGCACGGGCCACCGCCTTGTCTTCAACCGCACCGTAGGGCTCAAGGACACGTGGCGCAAGGGGAGCTAGCCTCCCCCCTGCCCCTACACTCACCGAATAAGTATAGTCAAGCACAATGATCGAATCACTAGAGTTTATCAAGGAGATACTCAACCAGCTCAATTACTTCTGGGTAACGGTGCTCATGGCCGTAGAGAGCTCCTTCATCCCCTTCCCTAGCGAGGTCGTAGTACCTCCGGCGGCCTACATGGCTGCCAATGGCAAGATGAATATCTTCCTCGTCGTCGTCTTCGCTACCGTGGGGTGCAATATAGGTGCCCTCGCCAACTACTATCTCGCCAAGTACCTAGGGCGCCCTGTCGTGTACCGCTTCGCTGCCAGTAGGCTAGGGCGTCTGTGTCTGCTTAGCCCCGAGAAGGTACAGCAGGCCGAGGCCTACTTCGTCAAGAATGGTGCCACCTCTACGCTCATCGGGCGTCTCATCCCTGGTATCCGACAGCTCATCTCTATCCCTGCTGGCCTAGCTGGGATGCCTCTAGGCCCCTTCCTCCTCTACACCACCATAGGGGGCGGTGCGTGGAATATAGTCCTCGCGGCTCTAGGCTACTACCTAGGCACCGTGGTGCCCGAGGATCAGCTCGTGCCTACCGTTACCGAGTATAGCAAGGCTATAGGCCTCACGATCACGGGCATCGTGGTCGTGGCTCTCGTATGGATGTACCTGCGCAGGCGTAGTGCCCGCAAGCGCGTCGTCGAGGGCTAGAGCATACAATCACCCACTACAGACAATACAAGCAAGTCGATGGAATACAACTTTAGGGACATCGAGGCACGCCAGCAGGCTTGGTGGCGCGAGCAGTCGATATACCGTGTGCGCGAGGATCAGACGCGCCCCCCCTACTACGTGCTGGATATGTTTCCCTACCCCTCGGGTGCAGGGCTACACGTAGGGCATCCTCTAGGCTACATAGCCTCCGATATATTCTCGCGCTACAAGCGTCTGCGAGGCTTCAACGTCCTGCACCCCATGGGCTACGATGCCTTTGGCCTGCCTGCCGAGCAGTTCGCCATACAGACGGGCAGGCACCCAGCCGAGACGACCGAGCTCAATACGGCTCGCTACCGCGAGCAGCTCGACAAGATAGGCTTTAGCTACGACTGGGAGCGAGAGATCAAGACCTGCGACCCTGGGTACTACAAGTGGACGCAGTGGACGTTCGTTCGCCTCTTCGAGTCGTACTACGACACGAGGCTCGACAAGGCTCGCCCCATAGCCGACCTTAGGGCGCACCTCGCCGAGCATGGCACCCATGCTCTGCATGCGGCCTGTGGTCAGGAGCTATCGATCACGGCCGAGCAGTGGAGCGCCATGACCACAGCCGAGCAGGCACAGGTGCTGATGAACTACCGCCTAGCCTACCTAGGCGACACTATGGTCAATTGGTGTGCCGCCCTAGGTACCGTGCTGGCCAACGATGAGGTCAGCGAGGGGCTGAGCGTACGTGGAGGCTACCCCGTAGAGCAGAAGCTCATGCGCCAGTGGTGCCTGCGTGTGTCGGCCTATGCCGAGCGACTGCTCAGTAGCCTCGACAGCCTCGAGTGGACCGATGCCCTCAAGGAGACTCAGCGCAACTGGATAGGGCGTAGCGAGGGGGCCGAGATGCGCTTTGCCCTCGAGCAGGGGGGGGAGTTCACCGTCTTCACCACACGCCCCGACACCATATATGGCGTTACCTTCATGGTACTAGCCCCCGAGAGCGAGCTCGTGGCGCAGGTCGCCACCAGTACCCAACGCTCTGCTGTAGATGAGTACCTACAAGCCACCAAGCGCAAGACCGAGCGTGAGCGCATTGCCGATCGTCGCGTCAGTGGCGTCTTCTCTGGTTCCTATGCCCTCAACCCCCTGACGGGCGAGCGCATACCTATATGGATCAGCGACTACGTCCTGGCTGGCTATGGCACGGGTGCCATCATGGCGGTGCCTGGGCACGATAGCCGCGACTTCGCCTTTGCCCAGCACTTCGGCCTCCCTATCGTGCAGGTCGTGGTGCCCGAGGGCGAGGAGCCCAGCGACCCCACGAGCTGGAGCGAGAGCAAGGACAGCAAGGCCGGTACCCTAGTCAATAGCCCCCTGATCGATGGCCTCGATGTGGCCGAGGCACAGGCACGTATCAAGGCTATCATCACCGAGAGAGGCATCGGGCGCGTCAAGGTCAACTACCGCCTGCGTGATGCTATCTTTAGCCGCCAGCGCTACTGGGGTGAGCCCTTCCCTATCTACTATAGGGAGGGTGTAGCCTATCCCCTGCCCGACGACCAGCTCCCCCTATGCCTCCCCGAGATAGACAAGTATCTGCCCACGGAGACAGGTGAGCCCCCTCTAGGGCGTGCCGAGGGCTGGCATACGGCCGAGGGCTATCCGTACGAGCTGAGCACCATGCCAGGCTTCGCTGGTAGCTCTGCCTACTACCTGCGCTATATGGACCCGCACAACGATCAGGCCCTCGTGAGCCGCGAGGCCAACGAGTACTGGCGTCAGGTAGACCTCTACATCGGGGGGACAGAGCACGCCACGGGACATCTGATATATAGTCGCTTCTGGAACAAGTTCCTCTACGACCTAGGCCTCGTCTGCGAGGACGAGCCCTTCCGCAAGCTCGTCAATCAGGGGATGATACAGGGGCGTAGCAACTTCGTCTATCGCATCAATGGCACCAATACCTTCGTGTCGTATGGCCTCAAGGATGCCTACGACACGATGCAGATCCATGTCGATGTCAATATCGTGAGCAACGACCGCCTCGACCTCGAGGCCTTCCGCAGGTGGCAGCCCGAGTATGCCACGGCCGAGTTCGTCCTCGAGGATGGTCAGTATATCTGTGGCTGGGCTATCGAGAAGATGAGCAAGTCGATGCACAACGTGGTCAACCCCGACACCGTCATCGAGCGATATGGAGCCGATACCCTACGCCTATACGAGATGTTCCTCGGCCCGCTCGAGCAGAGCAAGCCCTGGGATACCAACGGCATAGACGGCGTGCACCGCTTCCTGCGCAAGGTATGGAGCCTCTTCTACCAGAGCGGCAGCCTACGCACTACCCACAGCCCTGCTAGCCGCGACGAGCTCAAGGCCCTGCACAAGCTGATCCGCAAGGTAACGCAAGACATCGAGGCCTTCTCGTTCAACACCAGCGTAGCCGCCTTCATGATCTGCGTCAATGAGCTACAGAGCCTAGGGACGACGAGCCTCGAGGTGCTACGGCCACTCCTCATACTCCTAAGCCCCTACGCCCCCCATATCGCCGAGGAGCTGTGGCGTGCTACGGGAGGCGAGGGCTCTATCGTGCTGGCTAGCTGGCCCGAGTGCGATGAGAGCTACCTCGTGGAGGATAGCTTCACCTATCCTGTGAGCTTCAATGGCAAGACGCGCTTCACCCTCGAGCTCCCAGCTACGCTCACCCCACAGGAGGTGGAGGCTGCGGCTCTAGCCTCGCCCGAGGCTGCCAAGTGGCTCGACGGCAAGACGCCCAAGAAGGTGATCGTCGTCCCTAGGCGTATCGTCAATGTCGTACTATAGTTATTCTCATCATATCACATAAAAATATCCTCTCTTTTATGGCGTCTATTCAGATCGTCCCCTATGTCAAGGCCAAGGCGGTAGACTTCGTCCAGGAGGCACGGAAGCAGCTTGTCTCCAAGTATTTTTGGAGAGACACGATGATCGTGGGTCTCGGTATCCTGATCTACATGATCGCCTTCAGCTTCTTTATCTTCCCCCAGCGCATTACCACAGGGGGCTTGGCCGGCTTCTGCAATCTGATCACCCTCTCTACGGGGCAGAGTATCGACATCCCGTACAACGTGATCAATATCTCGCTCTTCGTGGTGGCGTTCCTCTTCCTCAACAGCAACTTCCTCATCAAGACCCTGCTTGGCGTCTCGATGCTTGCCCTGACGGTTACGAAGTTCACCCACTGGGCCGTGCCCGACCAGGCCAATGAGGAGATGTTTCGCCTCATGGTGCTCGCCGACCAGCCCGTAGTGGCTCTGATCATCGGCTCTCTGCTCATAGGGCTAGGGCTAGGGCTAGTCTTCTCTGTCAATGGTAGCACAGGCGGTACCGATATTATCGTGGCGGTACTGAGCAAGTACAAGAATATGTCCTTCGGTCGCCTCTTCATGATCGTGGACGGCTCTATCGTGCTCGCCTCTTACTTCGTCAATGTCTATCTAGCTATCAACCCTATGGAGCCAGCGGTGGCCTTCGAGAAGCTCATCTACTCGGTCATACAGGTGATCTTGGTTTCGATGACGCTCGACTGGTATATCCGTAGCAATCGCCTCTCGGTGCAGATCATGGTCTTCAGCCCCAAGTACGAGGAGATCAACCAAGCTATCACTCAGAGGCTCCACCGCGGGTGCACAATACTAGAGGCTCGTGGGGGTTATACAGGAGAGCCGGCCAAGGTACTCATCGTCGTAACGCGTATGCGCCAGTCGGTGGCCGTAACGCGTCTGATCGAGGAGATCGACCCCGAGGCCTTCGTTACCATCGGTGAGGTGCGAGGCGTGTATGGCCGAGGCTTCGAGAGCATCCGACGCAAGTAATGCGCGCTTGTGCACTCCAAACAAAGTGTGTACCTTTGCGGTTCTACAGATAAAAAAGATACAGAAGACTTAGATGAGACAGCTTAAAATTTCGAAGTCCATTACCAATCGTGAGAGTGCCTCGCTCGACCGCTATCTGCAGGAGATAGGGCGCGAGGAGCTCATCACTATCGAGGAGGAAGTAGAGCTAGCGCAGGCCATCAAGCGAGGCGACCGCAAGGCCCTCGAGAAGATGACACGAGCCAACCTCCGCTTCGTCGTATCTGTGGCCAAGCAGTATCAGAACCAAGGGCTCAGCCTGCCCGACCTGATCAACGAGGGCAACCTAGGGCTGATCAAGGCGGCAGAGAAGTTTGACGAGACACGTGGCTTCAAGTTTATCTCCTATGCCGTGTGGTGGATCCGCCAGTCTATCCTACAGGCTCTGGCCGAGCAGTCGCGTATCGTACGCCTACCGCTCAATCAAGTAGGTACGCTCAACAAGATCACCAAGGCACTCAGCAAGTTTGAGCAGGAGAACGAGCGTCGCCCCTCCTCGGCCGAGCTGGCTCAGGAGCTAGATATCGCTGAGGACAAGATAGCCGACACGCTCAAGGTGTCGGGCCGACACATCTCTGTCGATGCCCCCTTCGTAGAGGGCGAGGACAATAGCCTGCTCGATGTGCTGGTCAATGATGATGCGCCCAATGCCGATCGTAGCCTGATGAACGAGTCGCTGTCCAAGGAGATAGATCGTGTGCTCTCGCAGCTCACCGAGCGCGAGGCCGAGATCGTGAAGCTCTTCTTCGGTATCGGAGGCGGTCAGGAGATGACGCTCGAGGAGATTGGCGACCAGTTTGGTCTCACTCGCGAGCGCGTACGCCAGATCAAGGAGAAGGCCATCCGCCGTCTGCGTACGAGCGACAAGTGCTCATCGCTCAAGCCCTACCTCGGCTAAGGTTTCGTTAGTAGCCACACAAAAGCCTACCCCAGTAGTCCTCTTTGGGCTACTGGGGTAGGCTTTTGTGTGGTTATCCCTAGGGCGAATTGGAGGATGGTAGTGTTTTGTCGAGAATTTGTGCTATTTGCTCTCTTGTGTTTTGTTGTTATGAGAAATATGTTTTACTTTTGCTCGTGATAATGCGCTGTGTTTCCCATGGCTATAAATAGAAAGTCAAAAGTATCTAAAGTTATGAGATTGATTAAGTCTGCCCTCCTATGGGTGCTCTGCCTCTTGGTCGCAGTGTCGTGTGGCAAAAAGGGCGAACCCCAGTATGACCCACTGCAGCCCTCGGGGCTCAGCCACATTGTGCTCATTAGTCTTGTTGATGAGCAAGGAAATAATTTGTTGACAACGTCTGCACTGCAATCTTTGCACTTCGTAGGCGGTCTATCCAAGAAGGATCTTCGTACAGAGCTCTCCTCAAGTCAGAGCTCCCTCTCTGTCTATGCCGATCTGCCTAGTGCTAGTGAGAAGAAGCCATACCCACAGGATGGTGATTTGCTTACTTCCTCATTTTTCACAGTGCAGGGGGCTGTCAACGCCTTAGAGGTGCGCTGTGTCTACCTGTACACCTCGCAAGGGCAACCAGACTTATTCGGAGGAGATGCTGTGCGAATTGTTCGGTTAGTGTGTGATGGTCAGACGATAGAGGCGAACGAGCAGCATCAGATAGTGCTACCGCTACAGCTCTCTGAGGGCAAGCTCTCTGTGCGCAGGTAGTAGCCTCACGTAGCTAGTAGTCGCCCCCTTTCAAGGGCTGTCCGCACCCCTAGACCGTGCCGTAGCTTGTGCTACAGCACGGTCTAGGGACGTCTTTTGCCTCACCCTAAGATCTGCCAGCGCATAGGAAGTAGGTGGCTCGATAGCCTCAAGGCCAAGCCGATGGGGTCTCGAGGGTAGGGGCTGTGGCTCGGTAGAGGTATGAGGCGAGGCTTGCTCGTCTCGCTTTTTTTTGCTACTTTTGCGACCGATAATAACAACTCAAGTACAATTCATTATGGACGATACGATCCCTCCGAGTACCCAGGCGACTCTAGTGTGCTACCGTCCTACGATGCTCTAATCT
>JBHACB010000008.1:0-5687 GCA_041854325.1 Porphyromonas sp. | reverse complement strand
TGGACGAAGACCATTATGCTAGAGAGCGTATATATAGACGACGGACGAATAGAATGCGGAGTAGACGAGGCGGGCCGTGGATGCCTAGCTGGTGCTGTGTATGCCGCTGCTGTCGTTTTGCCTCTTGGCTACAGCCATCCATTGCTCAACGACTCCAAACAGCTCTCGGAGCGGCAGCGCGATGCTCTACGCCTCGAGATAGAGCGTGATGCCCTCGCATGGGGCATTGGCATAGCTACGCCTGCCGAGATAGACGAGCTCAACATCCTGCACGCCTCTCTGCTAGCGATGCACCGCGCTATAGACGCCCTAGCGATACGCCCCGAGCGTCTGCTCATCGACGGCAACCGCTTCGCCCCCTATCAGAGCCTAGAGCACCACTGCATCGTCAAAGGCGATGCACGCCTCCTAAGCATAGCCGCTGCCTCCGTCCTTGCCAAGACACACCGCGATGAGGCTATGGTAGCCCTCTCACGCCAGTACCCCGAGTATGGCTGGGAGAGGCACAAGGGCTATCCTACACCTGCCCACCGTGCCGCTATAGCCCGCCATGGGGCGAGCCCTCACCACAGACTGAGCTTTCGGCTCACGGACGAGCCTACGCTATTTGATCCTCCCTCACCGTGACCAAGTATATTTCTCTACCCCATATGTATCGACTACTACGTATAGCCACCCTAGCCCTGCTCTCGCTCCTAGCCCTAGCCCCCGAGGCTATGGCCGAGAGGCGTGTGTATCAGCTCATCGAGTACGGCATCGTGCCCGACACCGACCGCGACACTAGCGCACCGCTAGCACGTCTGCTGGCACAGATCCGTACCCAGCAGCACCGAGGCGATAGCATTACGCTCGTCTTCGCTCCAGGGAGGTACTATTTCGATGCTACCCATGCTCCGCGCAAGCAGGTCTACATATCCAATCACGACCAGCAGGCGACACCTCGCGCCTTCGGGATACTCCTCGAGGGCTGGCAGGGGCTGACGATAGACGGCATGGGGGCACAGTTTGTCTTCCGCCACCGCATGCTCCCTATAGGTGTCGTAGGCTGTGGGGGTGTGCAGCTACGTGGCTTCTCTATCGACTTTGACCAGACGCAGATGATGCAGGCGCGTATCGTGGCCAACCGAGGAGCCGAGGGCCTCGTCCTAGAGCCTCATGCCGACTATCTCGACGTCTCTCGAGGGCGACTCGACCTCAAGGGGCGCGACTGGACGGCTACGCCCCACACGGGTATAGCCTTTGACGGGGCTACACGCCACACGCTGTATAGGGTGTCGGACCTCTCCTACAGCACCTCGGGACTGCGCCCGTGGCCTACCGAGGGGGTGCGACCACACTATCTGGCCCCTGCATGGGTCGATGATCGCCTAGTGGCTGGTACCATAGTGGCGATGCGCACCTATGAGCGTCCCAACCCTGGTATCTTCGTGGACGATAGCCGCGATACCTCTATAGAGCGTGTGGCCGTACACTATGCCGACGGCATGGGGCTACTGGCGCAGAATAGCCACAATGTAGCCCTACGTGCCTTCGATGTACGCCCCAGCGCAGGCCGATACTACTCGACGCAGGCCGATGCTACCCACTTCTCGGGCTGTAGTGGGCATATCGATGTGCGACAGGGACACTATGAGGCGATGATGGACGATGCTATCAATGTGCATGGCGTCTACCTGCGCCTCACCAAGCGTATCGACGACTATACCTTCGTGGGGCGTTATATGCACGATCAGGCCTGGGGCATTGAGTGGGGGCGTCGGGGCGATACGATACAGTTCATAGCGAGCAAGACTTTCGACCCCATTCGAGGGAGCTACACCATCAGCTCCATAGAGCCTCACGATAGGAGTACGGTGGCAGGCGCACGTGAGTTTAGGATACGCACTAGCCAGCGACTGCCTCGCGAGGTCAATGAGCATATGAGCATAGGCATAGAGAATATGCGCAAGACGCCTAGCGTAACCTTCGCCCACAATACGATCACCAACAACCGCGCCCGTGGTACCCTCTTCAATACCCCCAAGCCTGTCCTCGTCGAGTACAACCGCTTCGACAACATCTCGGGCTCGGGCATCCTCGTGAGTACCGACTGCAATATCTGGTTCGAGAGCGGACGCACCTGCCAGATGCTCATCCGTGGCAACGTCTTCGTCGACGTCTTGACGAGCCTGTATCAGTTTACCGAGGCCGTCATCAGCATCTGCCCTGTGATCCCAGAGCTCGAGAGGCAGCGTGCCCCCTTCTATGGCGATGGCGCGGACGGCATCCGTGTCGAGGACAACCTCTTCATGACCTTCGATACCCCCCTGCTCTTCGCCCGTAGCGTCAATGGCCTCTCTTGGCGACGCAATACTGTAGTGCGCACCACTACCTATCCGCTCTATCACCCCAATCAGGAGCGCTACATCCTCAAGGGTAGCCTCAACGTGCGTATCGACGAGGGCACCAACACCGACCTCGACACCATCGCCATCCCTCTAGAGCGCGAGAGGCTAGAGCCGAGGGCGCGCGAGCAGATAGAGCCCAGCAGGTAGCCTGCTCCTCTGTGGGGCGGTCTATCTAGCCCCCCTTCCTCTATCTGTCCTATTACTCTCCTCAAAACAATATAAGATGAACTATACAGACCTCCTTCTCCTCCTAGGCTCGATCGTGATGCTCGCGGGTATGCTCGCGGGCAAGGTCGGTACGCGTCTCGGGATACCTGCCCTGCTGGTATTCCTCATCACGGGTATGATATTCGGTAGCTCGGGGCTAGGCCTCGAGTACAGCGACACGGGCAAGACGCAGTTCTTCGGGACCATTGCCCTAGCGGTGATCCTCTTCGTAGGGGGCTTCGACACGCGCATCGTGGACATCAAGCCCATCCTAGGCCCTGGTATCGTGCTCTCGACAGCTGGGGTACTGCTCACCACCGTCCTACTTGGGGGCTTCCTCTACTGGCTAGCCACGTTCGATACCTTCTCTATACACCTCGCCCTGCCTATCGCTCTACTGCTAGCTGCTACGGTGTCGAGTACCGACTCGGCATCGGTCTTCGGTCTCCTGCGATCGCAGAATATGCACCTCAAGGAGGGGCTCAAGCCTATCCTAGAGCTCGAGAGTGGTAGCAACGACCCCATGGCCTACATGCTCACGATAGCTCTGATCCAGTACATCACAGGCGATGGAGAGGGCTCGGCGGCGACCATCCTCGTTACCTTCTTGCTACAGTTTACGGTAGGCTCTGCTATGGGCTATCTCATGGGGAGGCTATCGGCCTACTTCCTCAACAAGGTGAACATCACCAACGAGGCCCTCTACCCGATCATGCTCCTCTGCATCGTCTTCCTGACCTACTCGCTCACGGCTATCATGCAGGGCAACGGCTACCTCGCTGTCTACATCATGGGTGTAGTCATGGGCAACCGCAAGCTCGTGCACAAGAAGAGTATCGATACCTTCCTCAACGGTACGACGTGGCTCCTACAGATAGCCCTCTTCATCATGCTCGGCCTCTATGTCGATGCCAAGAGCCTCCTCACCGTGGCTCCTCTCGCCCTGCTGGCTGGTCTCTTCATGATATTCGTAGCTCGCCCTGTGGCTACCTACCTGTGTCTCGCTTTCTTCCCTAGTATCAGCTTCAAGGGCAAGGCCTTCCTCTCGTGGGTGGGGCTCCGTGGGGCGGTACCCATCATCTTCGCTACCTATCCACTCATGGCCAATATCGAGGGGGCAGATACGCTCTTCAATATCGTCTTCTTCATCACCCTACTCTCGCTACTCATACAGGGTAGCACCCTGCCTATCGTGGCGCGCTGGCTAGGGCTCGACGAGGAGATCAAGGAGGAGATAAGCCTCTTCGGGGTAGAGATCCCCCAGCACACGGGGGCACAGATGGAGGAGCGCGAGGTGGTGCCGGCCATGCTCGAGGGAGGCAACCGCCTCATGGAGCTAGACCTGCGAGAGGAGGAGCTCGTCATCCTAGTGCGCCGTGGAGACAACTACATCGTCCCCAAGGGCAAGCTAGAGCTCAGTGTCGGTGATGTGCTACTCATCGTCTCGGAGCAGCGCGACTACACTAGTTAATACAAACAGACCCAACGAATATGAGTGCAAACGAACTATTCTCTGCCCAGGACCTCGCTCAGCTAGAGGCCCTCGGCATCGCCGTCGAGGAGGCTAGCCGTCAGGTAGCCGATATACGCACGGGCTTCCCCTATCTCGACATTCAGGCATCGGCATCGCTCGAGCGAGGCATCGTGCGCCTCGACCGCGACGAAGAGGCCATGTACATGAATGCGTGGCAAGAGTACCTCTCCTCACCTAGGGCCAATGTATGCAAGATGGTACCTGCCTCGGGGGCGGCATCACGTATGTTCAAGTCGCTCTATGCCTTTCTCGAGGGCGAGAGTGAGGTGCCCGAGAGTGAGTCGGTCAAGCGTTTCTTTGAGCATATCTCTAGCTTTGCCTTCTACGATAGGCTAGGGGAGGTGTGTCTGCGCAATAGCTGGAAGAGCATCTCCAAGCTCGTAGGCCTAGGTGCCTACAAGACCGTCGTGGAGAACCTCCTGCTCGAGCAGGGGCTAGGCTATGGCTCTCTGCCCAAGGGGCTCCTACAGTTTCACTCCTACTCCAAGGGGAGCTCTACAGCTGCCGAGGAGCATCTCGTAGAGGGAGCTATGTACGCCCGCAACCTCGATGGTACGGTGCGTATCCACTTCACCGTGTCGCCCGAGCATCGCATGGCCTTCGAGAAGACGATAGCCAGTGTGCGGGGCTACCACGAGGACAAGTTTGGGGTGCGCTACGACATCAGCTACAGCGAGCAGAAGGCCTCCACCGATACCCTCGCCCTGCACCCCGACGGATCCCTATTCCGCCGAGCCGATGGTACGCTACTGCTCCGCCCAGGGGGGCATGGGGCACTGATCAGCAATCTCAACGACCTCGAGGCCGACATCGTCTTCATCAAGAATATCGACAACGTGGTCCCCGATCACCTCAAGGGGGCGACTATCATGTACAAGAAGCTAGTCGGTGGCATCCTAGTGCGCCTGCGCGCGCAGATCCACGGCTACCTGCACCTGCTCGAGGGCAAGCCCTCTCATGCTCAGCTACAGGAGATGCGCCACTTCGTCGAGGACAACCTCTGCATCCACGTCCCCGAAGACATCGCGGCCGACGACCGCGAGCTCCACACATGGCTCCATACACGCCTCGATAGGCCCATACGCGTCTGCGGTATGGTGCGCAATCAGGGCGAGCCTGGTGGTGGCCCCTTCATCGTGCGCGAGAGCGATGGCTCTACCTCGCTTCAGATCCTCGAGAGCTCGCAGATCAATATGGCCGATGAGCGGCAGAAGGCTCTCTTCGAGGCTGGTAGTTACTTCAACCCCGTGGACCTCGCCTGCTCGCTACGCAATCACCATGGCGAGGCCTACGACCTGCTACGCTACGTCAACCCCAAGACGGCCTTCATCGCCTCCAAGAGCCTCAATGGGCAGGAGCTACTCGCCCTAGAGCGTCCAGGGCTGTGGAATGGAGCGATGCACCACTGGACGACGCTCTTCGTCGAGGTGCCTATCGAGACGTTCAACCCCGTCAAGGAGGTCAACGACCTCCTGCGTCCCGAGCATCAGACGCGATAGACCCTCGCCCTCACCCAACAGCACGCTCCCCAGCGGTAGCCATATGGCCACCACTGGGGA
>JBHACB010000007.1:0-12951 GCA_041854325.1 Porphyromonas sp. | reverse complement strand
GTGCGAGCTTGTCCTCAAGGGCAGAGGCCTGTGCCTCCGACCGAGTGATGAGGATGCGTTGACCAGCCAAGGGAGGAGGGCAGTACCAGCTGTATGCCTCGGCAAAGCCCACGACTTCGCCCACCACGAGTAGCCCAGGGGCATAGGCTTCGTAGTCGTAAGCCTCGGGTGTCAGCTCTGCAAGCGTGCCTTGTAGCAGGCGTTGGCCTGGTCGAGTGCCTTGGCTGATGATGACGGCTGGCGTCTCGGGGGGCATCTCGTGCGCCATGAGTGCCTGAGCGATCAGAGGTACCACGCGCATGCTCATATAGAAGACAAGAGTTCCCTCTAGGCGTGCATAGGCCTGCCAGTCGAGAGGAGGGAGCCCCTCCTCCTTGGTGAATGCCGTTACGAGCGTAACGGATCGACTTATCGACCTATGCGTAACGGGGATACCTGCATAGGCTGGTGCAGCGATACCTGCCGTGATGCCGGGTACTACCTCGTAGGCGATACCAGCTTGTCTCAGAGCGATCATCTCCTCGCCACCGCGACCGAAGACGAAGGGGTCGCCCCCCTTGAGGCGCACGATCGTATCGCCTGGGTCTGTATATCGCTCAGCTGTAGATACGATGAGGTCGTTGATAGCCTCCTGCGGTAAGGCATGTGCGCCAGCGCGCTTGCCCACGTAGATGAGCTCGGCAGTGGGAGCGAAGAGGGAATGTATAGAGCTATCGACTAGGGCATCGTAGATGATGACACGAGCCTGTGCTAATAGACGACTAGCACGTAGCGTAAGGAGGTCGGCAGTGCCTGGCCCTGCTCCGACGAGGTAAACGGTAGCCATAGTCGTCATTGGGGATTGATACCGAGGCTCTCGCAGACCTCTCTGAGACAGCTCTCTCCCGAGCTCTCGGTGAGAGTACGATGTAGACGCACGGAGGTATGCCCCGAGCGGTAGTAGACCTCTAGCTCGTACTCTGTATCAGAGCCTTCGTGCCTATGGCAGACACAGCCTAGAGGTAAGGCACAGCCTCCACCGATGAGCTGGAGAAGTCTACGCTCGGTGTGTACAGCATAGGCCGTGGCAGGGCAATCGACTAGCTGGGCTATACGCATGGTGTCGATGTCGCCAGCACGTAGCTGTACGGCGATAGCTGCCTGACCAGGGGCAGGGGTTAGGATCTGATAGGGGAGTATCTCGCTGATCTCGTCCTCTAGCCCTAGGCGACGTAGCCCTGCCACCGCCATGACGATAGCATCATATTCGCCTGCTTTCATCTTGGCAATGCGCGTCTCTACGTTGCCTCGTATGGGGCGCAGGTCGAGGTCGGGGCGCAGGTCGCGTAGCTGTGCCACTCGCCTAGGGCTACTAGTACCCACGACAGCACCTATGGGGAGAGAGGAGAGTGTATAGCCACCTAGTAGAGCATCGGCAGGTAGCTCTCGAGGTAGGATAGCCCCGAGGATAGTACCCTCGGCGGGCGTTACAGGGAGATCCTTGAGGCTATGCACAGCTAGGTCGATGTGGCCTGCGATGAGTGCCTGCTCAAGCTCTGTGGTGAAGAGTCCTTTGTCCCCCGAGGCATCGAGAGCTAGGTCGAGGCGTTTGTCACCTTGTGTCTTGATGATCTGTAGCTCTACAGAGAGCTCGGGCTGAGCCTCGAGTAGACGTCGCCGTACCTCCTCGGCCTGTGCTAGGGCTAGGCGTGAGCCTCGCGTTCCGATAGTGATATTCATGCTTGCTCTTTGCTGATGATGTTGTCAAATAGGGCGCATATTGCCTCTATGTGCCGTCTGCGCTTGCCCTCGTGCGAGATCTCTCGTAGCGAGGAGGCTAGGGCTGTGGTGAAGGTAGTGCGCAGATGCTCGTCGTACTGCTCTATGAGAGCACGCTCTTGGGGCGATAGGGTGCTCGGGAGCTTGCTTAGCTCGCGCTCTAGCAGGCTATCGGCCGCGCGCTGTATAGTGCCTATAGCCTCGCGCATCTGAGCTCCCTCACGCCAGCGGACGAAGAGCTCTATGTGCTGGTCTAGGATAGCCTCTATCTCCTCGAGCTGTAGGGTGTCTAGCTGTAGCCCCATCTGATTGAGCTGGTCTATGCTGTAGAGCTGTACGTGGGGGAGAGAGGCTACACTCTCGGCCACGTTGCGTGGCACAGCTAGATCGAAGATATAGCACATCGCCTCCCTCTGCACGAGCATATCGGGCAAGATGATCGGCGATGGGGCCGAGGTCGCTACAAAGATAGCGTGGGCCTGCTCAATGGCACTGCGGAGCTCGCCCTCGCAGTAGACATGTGCTGAGGGATGGTGCTCGGCAAAGCGCTGAGCACGCTCTCGAGTCCTATTGTACACGCCTATTTGCGAGGCTCCTAGCTCGTGTAGGCGCTCGAAGGTCTTCTCTGCCATCATACCAGCACCTACGATGAGTATAGGCTCGTGCCATACCTCAGGGGCCTCTCGCAGTAGCTTGTCTACAGCCGCAGAGCCTGCCGATAGCGGACTCCCAGAGACGAGGAAGCTCGTGCGAATGCGCTTGGCCACCTCGAAGGCTCGATGAAATAGTCGAGACAAGACGCCATTGCATAGGCCATAGCTAGACGCCATGCGATAGGCATCCTTGAGCTGCCCGAGGATCTGCGTCTCGCCCACTACCATCGACTCTAGACCCGAGGCAAGGCGAAAGAGATGACGTACAGCCTCCTCGTCTCTGAGCAGAGTCATCTTGCTCCCCAGGCGCGGGCTCACCTCGAGGTTGCTTAGCAGAGAGCGTACTAGGCGTGCCTCTGTGGCCGCTTGGCATCCACTCTCGGCCTCGTAGTAGATCTCTACGCGGTTGCACGTAGAGAGGACGACAGCTCCCTGTAGCAGGCCACAGGCCTGCCAGTCCTCGATGAGCATAGAGGCCTCTGCAGGCGATAGGGCAAAGGCGGCCCGCTCGTCTACAGAGGCTTGTTTGTGGTTAATCCCTATTAACCCTATCATGATCAAAACGCTTGAGTATCTTATCCTTTAGTCGTTGGTATTCGTCTCGGTAACCCTCGTCCTCGTCGCTAGCGCGTAGCATACGTTCGCGTGCCAGCGACAGGGATTTGAGCTCCTCGCCCCACTCGGGGGGTATCTGCGCTACGAGGGCGTTACGCACCGCTTGGGCTATCTCGGGGAGGCGATATTCGGTATGCACTGCTAGGTCGATGCCCTGCTCATGTGCCTGGGCTGCAAGCTGTATGTTGCCTAGCAGAGGGTCGCTTAGGCTACAAGCGAGCAGGCCTAGCCGCATGGCTCGCATACATATAGCTCTATCGGTAGGCTCATCGCCCGTACCAGCTATTACTATGTGGTAGTTGCTTAGCCTTACCTCGGGGGTGTAGCTACATCTCTGCCACTGTATGGCTCCGGTGGCATGTAGCTCGGTGAGCTCGGCACAGCACTCGGGTGCTAGGATGTGACACGATAGGCCTGCCTCGACGAGTGTCTGCACCTTGCGCCATGCTCCTCGCCCGCCCCCTACCACGAGGGCTCGCTGTCCTCCGCGGTGATAGAGAGCTAGTCGGTAGGTAGATGGGCTAGCATCGGGAGCTTCTCTACCCACTTCCATACCATAGGGGCGGTCTATGCGAGCCCTCTCGAGCAGTGTGTCGGAGGCGAAGAAAGGCTCGAGGGGGTCATCGTAGATAAGCTCACCTCGAGATAGTACCAATGCCCTCGAAGCCCAGCTATAGGCTAGGTTCATATCGTGGGTAGAGAGTATGATCGTCTTGCCCTCGGCATGTAGCCTATCGAGTAGCTCTAGGACGAGCTTGGTGTAGTGTGCATCAAGAGCCGCCGTAGGCTCATCGAGCAAGATGAGATCGGGGTCGAGAGCCAGTACAGCGGCTATGCTAACCCACTTCTTCTGCCCCTCGCTCAGTAGATGTGGAGGCTTGGCGCGTAGAGCCTCTAGCTCGTACTCTGCGATAATACGTTCGACTCGGGCCTGTAGAGCCTCGCCCTCGAGACCTATATTCTTGAGTCCAAAGGCTATCTCGTCCTGCACCGAGGGGCAGAAGAGCTGATGGTTGGCATTCTGCATCACTAGGGCAATGCGCTGCCTCTGCAGGCGCATGTCGGCATCGGTACGCCCTAGATGTAGACCCAGCAGATGTAGCTCGCCCGACTGCTCGCGTATCAACCCCGTGATGAGACGCATCAAGGTCGATTTGCCTGCACCATTGGCTCCCAGCAGGGCTATGCGCTCCCCTCGCGTTAGGTCGAGTGTTATTCCTCGCAGTGCTTCATGATCGGAGCCATAGGCGAAGCCAACGCCTCGTAGACTGAGCAGAGAGTTCCTAGGGCTCGAGGCCGAGCTAGTGCTGGAGACCGATACTCGTGCAGAGGTATCCTCTGGCTCATCGTATTGGCGTGAGAGTAGGCCCTCGTACATGGCCTCCGCTTCGCTATGAGCCAAGACGAAGCTCTGAGCGAAGAGTAGCCCCGAGTGCTCTATCTTGGCCTTTATCCCCCGATAGCCTAGGCGACAGCGCTGTGCCTGTAGGATCTGCTCGCCAGTCTCCAGCAGTAGGTTGATATACCTGTAGCTTAGCTCTATCAGGTCTACGAAGAGGCGCGGTAGCCCCATACGGCGTAGCTCGCTACACAGCAGGTAGATGGGATTGAGCTCTAGGAGTAGAAACATAGCCCCAGTGGCCACGATGGCGCGTAGCCCCACTCGCAGAGCCAGAGCTAGGCTCTCGCTACTTATCCCCCAGCCCCATAGAGCCATCAGACTATCGCCACTCTCCCGCCCAACGGCAAGAGGGGCAACGCCGAGGCCTACGAAGAGCCACACGATGAGGATACGCATCGTCCATCGTCCCCCCGACAGCCCGAGCAGAGCACCATATATGCCAAGTGCCAATAGCCCCAACCACAAGGGTGTGGATAGGACTAGGGCTACGAGGAGGGTAGCTAGGGGGGCGACAAGGCGCACCATACGGCTAGGTAGGGGAGACATAGAGGTTTTGGACGTTAAGCCTCGAGGTGCATACCTCTATGGTATCCGAAGCTGTGGCTTACTATCATCATTATAGTCTGCAAATACATTTGTCGGACAAAGATACAGATTTAATGCCTAATCCTCGCACACTACCGGCAGGGCTGATATATCCCCTAGGGTGAATGCTCCGTTCACCCTAGGGGAGAATTTTTTTCGCTCTAGGGTGAACGGAGCATTCACCCTAGGGAGGCGATCTGTACTCTAGGGGTGATGTGTGTAGGAGCCCTGTGTTGGGCAATCGTATGAGGGCTTGGGCGCAGAGGGGTGGGAGAGGGTACTACCCAACGGGAGTAATGATACCCTCGGTGAGGTACCACACGTAGCCGTGTACAGGGGCATAGCCCATCTCTCGGAGATAACCCATGTAGCTACGTACCTGCTCTTGGTGCTTGCCGTAGATGCGCCCAAACTTGTAATCCACCACTACGGCCGAACCATCGGGGTACAGGATGACACGGTCGGGACGGCGATTGGTATCGATCTGACCGCCTATGATGGGTACCTCGCGCAAGACCTGCCCAGAGCCATCGAACCACCTCCGCGCCTCGTGAGTCTGTAGGAGCTGCTCAACGGCTTCAATAGCCTGCGCACGCGATGCCTCGGGAAGTAGGCCTGCCTTGATAACCATATCGAGAGCCTCAGGGATCTGGTCGAGTGTCTCCACACTGTCTAGGAGGTGGTGCATGAGGCTCCCATAGACGCGAGGGCTTAGTGCCGTATCGGGCTCATGGCTGTGCCTCTCGAGGAAGTAGCCTAGCCCTCGTCTAAGCACGTCAATGCGTTGCCCTAGGTCGTAGCTCTCCAAATGCCCTACCGTAAGGCGATCGGTGGCAGTAGCACCGAGCTGAGCCTGCTCTACTCGTGGCCACTGATCGCTCGAGGGGGCAAGCTCTTCACCTAGCTCTTGGTAGGGGATGTCTGTATCGGGAGCCTCGAGTACTGCACAGAGTAGCTGGCTCGTATAGCGATCTATGGGGGATGACTTGCTGGGGGGCTGAGGCTCTGTCGGTAGCCATAGATGTAGCTCACTGGCTGCGCGCGTGGTGGCTACGTAGAGGAGGTTGAGGGCGTCGAGGGCTAGAGCTACACGCTCCATGATGTAGCTAGGGGCAAAGAGCGAGCGTAGCATGCGGCTCGAGTAGCGTATCGGGAGCAGGGAGACCTCGCTAGGGGGGAAAGGGTTGCTACACCACAGATAATCGGCAGAGAGGGAGGTCTCGCGCTCTAGCGACCAGTCGGGGAAAGGGAGGAGGACAACGGGGAAGCCTAGCCCCTTGGACTTGTGCACCGTCATGAGATATATCTTGCGCTCGTCTTCGGGCACCTGTAGCGTGGCTAGAGCCCCTCGTTCTTGCCACATGCGCAGGAAGTCGGATATATCTACCGATAGATCTTGCTGATAGCCTAGAGCTAGATCGAGGAGCTTGATGAGGTAGGGCTGGTCGCCCTCGTCGAAATGCTCGCCATAGCGTGCGATGATACTCTCGATAGTCTCATATAGACTACGGCGACCGAGCCCCGAGAGCTCCTCTAGTAGGAGGTGGGATGAGGCTTCTAGATAGGCCTTGCCCTGCACGATGCGCCAGAGCTCTAGGAGGTCGTGCCTAGCCTTGGTAGAGCTAGGGCTAGAGATATACCCTAGGGCGGCCACGACGAAGCGAACGGCTACAGAGCGACTGACTTGTAGAGCCTCGCTAGAGATAAACTCCAGCGAGTAACGACCTCCCTCTGTCAGCTCCTCGCTGAGCATCGCCTGCTCGAGGATCTGCGCTATGATAGTCGTCTGGCTACGCTTGCGTACCAATATGGCTATATCGCAGGGGCGATAGCCTCGCTTCTGTAGATCAATGAGCGTATAGGGTAGCTGTAGTAGGATAGAGTCGGTACCAGCAGAGGGCTCCTCACCCTCCTCGAGAGGCATCATCGTAGCTCCTTGGGCACTGGAGTCGTAGCGGTGTATGGCCACTAGCCCTCGTCGCCCCTGCCGGCTCTCGGGGACGAGCTGTGCCACATCGGCATAGTATTGGGTGAAGAGAGCTGGCAAGCCCCGTACTGCATCGGTCTGAAGGATAGGGTTGGCCTCGGCCTCCTGGGCTATCATCGCTTCAAATGCAGTACGTAGGCGTAGAGCAAGGGCAGGGAAGAGGGCATTGTTGAAAGCGATTATCTCGGGTGTCGATCGCCAGTTTTCCTGTAGGGTAATGAGCTCGGCTCGATCGCCAAAGTCGCGCCCGATGTGTTGCCCGAGTAGAGCACTATCGGAGCCACGCCAGCGGTATATGCTCTGCTTGACGTCGCCTACCACTAGGCTAGTGTGCCCGCTAGCGAGGCTCTCGTCGAGTAGGGGGAGGAAGTCCTTGTACTGCATCGTACTTGTGTCCTGAAACTCATCGATCATCTGATGATCAATGCGCGTCCCTATCTTCTCGTAGATGAAGTTGCCTCCGCCCTCATCGTTTATGATGCGGTTGATTAGCGAGGGCGTATCGGCCAGCAGCATGGAGCCAGCATGACGCTGCTGAGCTTTCATAGTACGGTCGATGTCGCCGATGAGGCCATAGCTGCCGAGCTCGTCCTGGGCAATGTAGGCTGAGTAGGCTAGGGCGTGCTGCGTCTGCACTAGGGTGAGGTACTCGTGGAGCAGGCTAGATAGCCCTATGGCCTCTAGTCTGTGAGCTAGGGCGAGGGCGGTGGTAGAGGGTTTCTTGCCCGTGGCTCCCTTGACGAGTGTGGCTACGTCGTCGCAGGCGGCTTGCAGCCTCTTGGGTAGAGGGTCGCCTCCGCCAGCGAACCAGTCGTCGAAGGTAGCGCGGGTGGCGATCTTGTAGAAGAGTCCTAGCCCCCCCGATCTGCCGTGGCTCAGCTGATCGATGTCGATACCCGCCTTGTCAAGGAGAGCAGGCACACGCTGCGCCAGCGTTACGACCCTATCGGCATACCCCGACATAGTAGCCCTGAGCTCGGTGCGTAGCTCGGCAAGCTGTGCTCTAGAGGGAATGCGCCCCTCGAGGCTAAGCTGCTTCACCTGCTCGCTCAGGAGTGTCTTGCCGAGACGTCGTAGGTACTTGCGTAGATCGTGTCCCTTGCCATCGCTGATGAGGCTACGTGCATACTCTTGGATCCAGTGCTTGGCTACGTCGCTCTCCTCGAGGCTGTCCTGGTCGGCAAGCACTGCCGTGATAGCGAGGTCGAGGGCGGCATCGCTATCTAGGTCTACCCGATAGCCTCCAGGTAGCCCTAGCTCGCGAGTGAAGGCTCGCAAGACCTCCTGAAAGAAAGCATCGATCGTACTGATGCGGAAGCTCGTGTAGTCGAGCAGTATCTCTCGAAGGGTAGCTCGAGCGCGCTGCACGAGGCTCTGAGGGTCGAGCTCTAGCTCTCGGCATAGCTGATCGAAGAATGGCGATACATGCTGGCCCTTGGCACCCTCGCCGTGGCGCGTGATGAGATATAGCTCGCGCACGATACGCGCTTTCATCTCCTCGGTCGCTTTGTTGGTGAAGGTAACAGCCTGCACGCTCCTATACTTGTGCGGTGCACTTAGGGCGAGGCGCAGATACTCGTGCGTGAGTGTATGCGTCTTGCCCGCGCCTGCCGATGCTCTGTATACCTTGAGTTTGCTCATAGGGAGGGCAGAGAGGGGAGGAGGCTAGTAGTCCTCGCTGTCGGAGAAGTCGATGCGCTCGTCGTCGCGTCCACGATTGTGGTAGACACGGCGTAGGGGATTGCGAGTAGCGTAGTCGTGAGCACGCCTAGCTCGTAGCATATCGATGCCTAGGTAGATAGCTGCACGCAGGGAGTCGGGCGATGCGATGCCCTTGCCTGCGATGTCGTAGCCCGTACCATGGTCGGGAGAGGTGCGTACTATAGACAGCCCTAGTGTGGTATTGACCCCTTCGCTCATATAGAGAGCCTTGAAGGGGGCTAGTCCCTGATCGTGATACATGGCCAGCACACCGTCGAAGCTGTCGGCCTGACCTCCGGCCCAGAAGCCATCGGCAGGATAGGGCCCGAAGACGATGTGTCCCTCGCGCTGTAGCTCCTCGATAGCAGGGGCGATGATTTGCTGCTCTTCGTGCCCGATGAGTCCACGATCGCCAGCGTGAGGGTTGAGGCCGAGGATAGCGATGCGTGGCTTGCCGATACCGAAGTCGCGACGCAAGCCGGCCTCGAGGAGCCTAACTTTCTTGACGATGAGCTCTACCGATAGATGGCGAGACACATCGGCTACGGGGATATGCCCTGTGGCGAGGGCCACTCGGCAGTCGCGAGCACATAGGAGCATGAGGCTAGCCCCCTGTTCGTTGGCTGCTACAGCCTCGAGATACTGAGTATGCCCTGCGAAAGGAAAGCGATCGCGAGGCATTACGCTCTTGTTGATAGGAGCCGTAACGAGTATGTCGGCCTCGCCTGCCACGACGTCGGCCACAGCGCGCTCTAGGGCTGCTAGAGCCAGCTCGCCAGCATGCTCGGTCGGCTTACCAGGCTCTACACGAGCATCCTCACCTGCGCAGTCGACGATATTGACTACTCCCTCGCGAGCCTCACGAGCTTGCTGTATCTGATGCCAAGGGGCTACATCGAGCTCTAGGGCAGTGCGCCAGTAGGCTACGGCCTTGCCCGAGCCGTAGATGATGGGGACGAAGAGGTCTAGTATGCGCTCATCGGCGAAGGTCTTGAGCAGTATCTCGTAGCTAATGCCATTAATGTCTCCGTGGCTAATCGCCACACGTATCTTCTTATTGCTGTTCATCTATTTATTGCATCTTGGAGTAGGTAGTGCCGAGGATCACCTTGGGGGCGAACTCTCTCTGGCTAGCAGGGCGGAAGCTGTATAGTGCGGCCTCCATGGCACGTATCAGGGTGAGCTTGTCCTCGTTGGGGTGGTAGACGAAGCCCTCTACGACGAAGACCAGCCCTCGATCCCTGTCGGCATAGGCCTGCTGCACGAAGGGGCCTCCCATCATAGCTCCACCCTCCATCTGCCACAGTCCACGTACCTCGCCACGTATAGGCTGACCAGGGATATTGACCTTGCGGTAGTATAGACCCGAGCGCACGGTGCTGGGATAGGTACCCTCAAACTCGCCCTTGATGTTGGCCTTGAGTACCGAGTCGCGCACCTCTACTAGTCGGTCTAGCTCCAGATCTCGGCTCGAGCGATAGGGGAAGCTATACACGAGTAGGTCGTGGCGCTGGCGCATCTGAGCATTGCTCATCCAGAGGAAGCTGGGGGCGAACTTGTGATTGCGAATATCGCGAGGCACGGTGATGCGGTGCCCGAAGATGCTGTCGGTGTACTCCGTTGCCTTCTGGCTGTAGTCGTCTACGGTGATCAGGGCCTGGCGGTAGAGCTCGTGGCGTACGATTAGGTTGGTGAAAGCCTCGGCATTGGCGCGCACGTAGGTCGATACAGAGTCGAGCGAGGGAGAGGTAAGGCGTAGTACGAGCTGACCCTTGGCCCACTCGTCGTAGCTGGGGTGTAGGGTGCACGCGCCGAAGCGTTCGCGGTCGATGTCTACGATGACAATGTTGCGCGCACGGCGTATCATACCATCGAAGCCTGCCTTGGGTATGAGGCTCGTTACCTGTAGGGTAGGCTCCTCCTGAGGGAGCGAAGGGGCAGGACGCTCGAGGGTATTGACGATGTCGTGTGCTGCCTGCGACTCGAAGCTGGGCCCGTCCATGACGAGCATCACCTCTCCAGGGATGCCTGCCGCCTGCATCACAGAGCCTACGGCAGAGCTGTTGCAGCTCGCGAGACTTAGCCCTAGGGTAGCGGTTGCCACGAGTGCTAGGGCATGTAGGTATCCGATTGTCTTCATATTCGTATCTATACTTAGTAGTTTGTACTCGGTTAGTGTCGGCTGAGGATCTCCTGTAGCTGTTCGACGGTGATAGCCGTTACTATCTCGCCTAGATGTGCTACGGAGATGGTGCCTCGCTCTTCGCTGATGATGATGATGATCGCATCGGTCTTCTGCGACAGTCCTAGGGCCGCTCTGTGCCTTAGCCCTAGGTCTTTGTTGAGGTCGGCATTGTTGGCTACGGGCAGGATAACACCTGCTGCGCATATACGGCCGTTGGCTATGACCATGGCCCCATCGTGCATGGGGCTGTTCTTGAAGAATATCGTCTCGATGAGACGAGCGTTGATGTCGGCACTGAAGCGTTCGCCTGCATGCATCCAGGAGGTGAGGTCGATGTTTTGCTGTACCACGATGAGGGCCCCGACCTTCTTGCGGGCCATATTCATACACGCCAGCACTACGGGAGCGACGAAAGGTCTAGCATCCTCGACTAGTGCCGACTTGTCGCGGAAGAAAATCCTAAAGCGTCGCCAAGGCCCTGCCGACCCTATGGTAACGAGAAACTTCTTGATCTCCTCCTGGAAGATAACAACGATGATCAGGAACCCCACGTTGACAAACTTGTCGAGGATAGCTCCCATGAGCCGCATCTCTAGGATCTGCGACACGAAGATCCATACAGCCAAGAAAGACAGTATCCCAGTGAAGAGGGCCTTGCTCCCCGAGCTCTTGAGGATAGAGTACGAGGCGTAGAGGAAGCTCGCTAGCAGCAGGATGTCGATAGCATCCTTGAGGGTCATTGGTATCCACCACATGGTCGTCGGGGTATCGGTAGGGGAGTTAGGGGAGTGCTCGGTCTATATCTATCGTGTGGACACAGCTCTCGGGGCAGGAAGCACGCTGGAGGCACTCCACTAGGCGAACGCACTCCACAGCCTCGCGCACATCGTGTACACGCAGTATATCGGCTCCATGAAGCAGGCTGTAGGTATTGAGTATGCTCGTGCCGTTGAGGCTCTCCTCGGGGGTAATGTCGAGGGCGCGGTATATCATGCTCTTGCGCGAGATCCCGACCAGCAGGGGTAGCTCTAGAGCCTCGCCGAAGCGAGGTAGGGCGGTCAGGAGCTCATAGTTCTGCTCCAGCGTCTTGCTAAAGCCAAAGCCTGGGTCGATAATGATGTCGTGCGCTCCGAGGTCGTGCAGGCGCGCCACGCGGTCGATGAAGTAGTCGAGTATATCGATGACGAGGTCGTCGTACTGCGTTAGCGAGGCCATTGTCTCGGGTGTGCCACGCATATGCATCAGCACATAGGGGACGCCTAGGCGTGCTACTGTGGCGTACATATCGTGGTCGAGCTCACCGCCCGATACATCATTGATGATGGCTACTCCATACTCCTCCACAGCCCAGCGAGCGATATCGGCTCGGAAGGTGTCTACCGACACGGGCACCTCGGGATACTCATCGCGCAGTAGCCTTAGGGCAGGACGTAGCCGTTCGCGCTCCTGCTCTGCCGATACAGGTGTCGCTCCAGGGCGTGTACTGTAGGCTCCGAGATCTACTATGCCACCGCCTTGGTGTACTATCGTCGCTACACGCTGGCGTAGGGCGTCCTCTTCCTGCACCCGACTGGTCGCATAAAACGAATCGGGCGTTAGGTTGACGATCCCCATGACCACTGGTGTCTCAAGGCTCATCAGTTTGCCACCGAGATTGAGCGTTCGCTTGCGCATAAGGCCTTATCCTAATATCCTATGGTTATAATCGTTCAAAGATACACATTCTCCTGCACCACGGCAAATCGAACCCCTATGTGCCAACGCACACGCGGGAGGTGTGAATAGGCTATGGGCGGTGTATCCCAAGCCATGCGTGCGCTTACTTTGGATGCCCTAGGGCGTTCGCTCTGTCCGCCCTAGGGGTGCTGTCTGTCCGCCCTAGGGTGAACGAGACGAACACCCTAGACGTGCCGAAGTGCAGAGGTAGAGCCAAACGAAGATCCCCCACGGCAGACGAGGTCTACCGCGAGGGATCTTGGCTCAATGTAGAGGGAGGAGGGTGGCTACTTCTTGCGCAGCGAGAGGTCTACGATACGCGAGATACCTGTGCCGTTGTCGCCCTTGT
>JBHACB010000006.1:0-9787 GCA_041854325.1 Porphyromonas sp. | reverse complement strand
TCTATGGGGCACAGCTGAGCTATGCCATCCAGAATATCCGTAGCTTTGCCTTCGGGCAGGCCTCTCTGCGTGTTTCACGCCGTTATCTCGACTTCGTCTCGATCCTCGTCCTCAGTCGCATTGTCCAGCGTTTTGGGCAGGCCGACGTCGAGCCCTATCGAGCCGACACAATCAGTAGCGAATGTCAGATACCACTACGGATGACAGGTCGTGTACTCAAGCGGCTCACTAGGGCGGGGCTACTCACCGAGGTGCACTATGGGAGAGATACCAACGACAGTTATTACCAGCCAGCTATCGATCCGCAGGGGATCACGATAGCCTACGTCATAGAACGCCTTGACAAGCAGGGGACAGAAGACTTTCGTATAGACCGGCATGGGGCCTATAGCCGTCAGTGGCAGGCCATGCTCTCGTCTCGTAGAGAGCTAGCTGATCTGCCTCAGTCGACCCTATTGAGAGACCTATAGAGATGAAGAAACGACGCTCCAGCCAACCCCTACGTACTAGCAGTACTGTACGCTCCAGCGACAAGCGCACTCGCTCCGTCGTTATCAAGCTCAATGCCCAAGAGCATCATGCACTACAGCAGTACTGTATGCTCAAGCGAGTGTCCAACAGATCGCGCCTGCTTCGGGAGATCATCATGGCAGAGGTCATCGGGGGCTGGGAGAGCTGTAGTCCGATGCTCTTTAGCGAGGAGGAGATGCGATGACACTACAGCTCGCACGCGACGAACATTTCATGCGCCTAGCTCTCGAGGAGGCACGTTTGGCTTTTGACGAGGGCGAAGTCCCCATCGGAGCCATACTTGTGTGGCAAGATAAGGTGTTGGCGCGTGCTCACAATCAGGTAGAGCGTCTTGGCGACCCGACAGCCCATGCCGAGATGCTTGTTATCAGCAGTGCTTCCTCGAGCCTTAACGCCAAGTATCTCACGCAGTGTCGGCTCTACGTAACGATAGAGCCATGCCCGATGTGTGCCGGAGCGATACGCTGGGCACGGCTAGCGGAGGTGATCTATGGGGCAGGTGAGGAGAAGTTTGGCTACCACACCTTCGCACCAGCTATTGTGCCTCGCAGTTGTCAAGTCCGCTCAGGGGTATTGGCCGATGAGGCTAGGCAATTGATGCAGGACTTCTTCCGATCTCGTAGATAAGCCCTAATGAACCAATGACTAGACCAATGTCCGACTTTCGCCTCCATATCCTAGGCTGTGGCTCTGCCCTCCCCACAGTATGCCATCTCCCCACGGCTCAGATCGTAGAGCTACGGAGCAAGCTCTTCCTCATCGACTGCGGTGAGGGGACTCAGCGACAGATACGCAAGCAGGGGCTTAGCTTCGAAGCCATTACCGCTATCTTCATCACCCACCTGCATGGCGACCATATCTTTGGCTTGCCTGGACTAATCTCATCGCTTAGTATGCTGGGGCGTAGGCGAGCGTTGACCATCGTTGGCCCTCGTGACACTAGGCGTGTCATCGGCGAGACACTACGTCTACACTGCGACTGGGTAGAGTTCGACATTGATCTCCGCGAATACGACGACCGCCGTAGTCAGACGGTGTGGGACGATCGATCGATAGTGATACAGACCATCCCGCTCGAGCACCGAATGCCTACGCAGGGCTATCTGCTACGGGAGAAGTGTGCCGAGCGTCATATCGACAAAGCCAGTTGTGACTTCTATCAGGTGCCTCTAGCAGCCTATCCTGCTTTGCTCCGTGGCGAGGACTGGGTCGATGAGGCTGGGGTAGTCGTCTCCAATGCTCGCCTCACACGCCCAGGGCGCACTCCTCGATCGTATGCTATGTGTACCGATACCCGCTATCTGCCACGCCTAGCTGATGTGCTACGTGGCGTTAGTCTCTTGTATCACGAGGCAACCTTTCTCTCCTCCGAGGCCATGCGCGCCTCCTCTACAGCGCATAGTACGGCTACAGAAGCCGCCCTTGTAGCTAAGGCTGCTGGAGTCAAGCGTCTCATCATCGGGCACTACTCGGCACGCTACTCAGGGAGCGAGGAGCTACTAGCTGAGGCGCAGGCTACATTCCCCGATACCATAGCGGCTGATGAGGGTCTTGTCGTGGATGTTAGATAAATGATTATCTTTGGGGAGTTAAAATCCAAACACTACCGATCTATATGAACAAATTAATGCGCTCACTAAGCCTTTTCGTGGGGCTATGCTTCATGACTACCACCGCCTACGCACAGAGCACCTACCAGCACAAACCGGAGGAGTACCACGGCATCTGGCAAATGTGTCTGACGCCCAAAGATGCGTCCTCGCCCGAGGATATGATTGATCGAGCAAAGCCGTTCATCATCTACAAGTTTATCTACAAGGATGGCACCTTCATGAACATCTTCATGGAGCGTCTATCGCAGATGAATATCGTAATCAAGGGTACCTATACGCTAGATGCCGAGGGTAATATCTGTGAGGAGCAGATAGCCTTTCACATGAATACCCCCTCACTCGTGGGTAGCACATCCAAGATCCGCACTATTATGCTCGACAACAAGCACTTTATCCTCAAATACACACTGCCCAATGGCATCGAAAACTCGGAGCTATGGCGTCGTGTCCCAGAGAAGACAGTAGAGGAGCGCAAGAGGCAGGCGATCTAACCACTTTGTCCCCTATGTTTAAGGGCTATGATCGCCCCCCGATCGGGGGGCGATCATAGCCCTTAAACATAGGGGACGAGGCCATTGACTCGGGTGATTTCTATCGATCGACATACAGCAAGTACGATTGGGGGCAAGTAGACATATTTCTCCCTAGGGTGAACGAGGCGAACGCCCTAGGGCGGAATATTTTCCCCTCTAGGGCGTCTTTCTCGCTTGCCTAGGGTGGTAGTGCGGATGGAGAGAATGAAACAAAGGAAGCGGTAGCTCACACCCTCGCGATCGGGTAAGCTACCGCTTCGTCAATGAGAAGAGGGTGGGAAGGATATTAGCCTGTCGCCTTCCTTTGTGGCGTATAGGCTGTGGGGTCGGAGGAGAGCGGATAGGGTGTGGAGGCGGACCACTGCTTGGCCCATTCAGCAAGCTCTGTCGCCGAGCGCATATTGACCGTGTGGATAGGGAGCAGACGCTTGGCCCATGGTTGCTGACCTAGGAGGGTATCGACCTCGTAGCCGTAAGCACAGTAGCGCGGAAACTTGTGCGATCCGAAGGCCACAACGGCAAACTGCATCTCGTGCTCCTGTGGTGTCTGTGCCAATAGCTCGACAAAGCGTGTCGCATTGCTGGGGGCTATGCCATCGCCATAGGTCGAGGTGAAGACGACGAGATGAGTGGCAGAGCCTAGGCTAGCATAGTCGTTGAGCATGTACAGAGCCACTCTAACGCCCTGTGCCTGCCACTGGGCAGCGACACTCTGCGCTAGACGCATGGTAGAGCCTTGCTCGGAGCCGACGAGTAAGGCTATCTGAGCATCACCAACGGACTCGCCTCTATGAGTAGTGCGCTTACGACGATAGATCATCCATCCCCCCGTCGCGATGAAAACAATCATCGATAGCGACCCTATAGCGAGGGCAAGTGCCCACCAAATGCTTGTACGCCCTGTATGTAAGTCGAGGCTCAGCTCCGAGGCAAGGGCTGTCCATGGATACCGTTCCTCGGCGATGATGGCACCCGTGAATTGATTGATCGTAAGACTTCTATCGCGTAGGTGGAGGGTGTAGAACTCCTCCTCGTCCTCTAGCAAGGGGAAGTCGATCGAGGCAACCTCGGCAAGGCGTGTAGTGCGGAAGATCGGGAAGTCGGTCGCAGGGCGTATCGTATCGGCCTCGATGCTATACTCGATAGGGGTGGATGTAGCTGTAGGGAATAGCCCCATACGCTCCATGAAGAGGTATGTCCCTGTACCTGCCGATACGATGAGAGGTATCACTAGCCAGCGCCCTAGAGCCGTGTGCCAGTAGGAGGCTCCCGATGTACGCTCGATAGGCCCGAAGAGGTGGCGCAATCCTTGCCGCTTAGCCACCAGTACGATACCTGATAGTAGGATGAGTAGGCAGAGGAAGGTCGCTACACCTACGACGATGCGCCCCATCTCGTGAAGAAAGAGCGATCGGTGCAGGCTCGTTATCCATACGATGAATGGGCTATCCTCGTGTGGCACGCCTACAGTAGCTCCTGTAGTAGGGTCAAGGACGACATGGAACTCTTCTCCAGCCTCATCGAAGCCTCGTAGCGTTACTTCTCCGCTCTTGGCTACCGATAGAGTCGTTAGCTCGGTATAGCGCTCACGTAGCTGATGGAGTAGATCGGCTACATGTAGCTCACTCCAGCTCGAGGGGGGCACCTGCACACTAGCCTGTACTCCCACGGCATGGATGCCGAGGATAGTGCCAGTGAGTGCTACGATGAGCAGGAAGACAAACGAAACGGCGGCAAGCCACATATGGGCCTGCCGCCACAGTCGATATACCATTGTGTTACTTGCTCTTGGTCAGCTTGACGAGCTTGATGTAGCCCTTGCCTGTAGTACGCTCGGTGAGCTTGGCCGTGGTATAGGGGATCTCTACATCATCGGCATAGTACTTCTGATCCTCTACCGAGCTCTCGAAGCGGATCTTGTAGCCTTTGTCGAGCTTGCTATCATCGAGTGTAAGCACGAGGACACTACGATCGCCTCCTGCAATGGACGCCCCCGTAACGGCATCGAGCTTCTCGGGCTGTGCTTTCTGTGCCTTGTGCCACTCTACGAGGCTGCTATACCAGCGTTTGTCGGGCCCCATGACACGTAGGGTCTTGTCGTACTTGCCATCGGGGGCGATGAGTGATATGACCACGTAGGCCTTCTCACCATCGTAGGGGTTCATCTGTACGAGGCACTTGTATTTGGTCTGTGCCGAGGCTGACAGGCCTCCGATAAAGAGGCACCCGATCAGGGCTAGGAGGAGTTTGCTTACACGTTTCATTACTTGGTCTGTATATTATCTGTTCGTTGTCTTGTTATAAAATACGTTTGCACAACGCGCTTTGGTTGGTGTTTATTGCTTCAGGAAGCTAATGTCTGCACCAGCACGCTTGAGGTAGCCATTCTCTAGGGCTAGGTCGTAGGCTGTCTCATCGAGCTCGGTACGCACTCCCTTGTCGGCACCTAGCTCAAGCAGTCGGTGTAGCACGGCAGTATCTTTGGCTGTGAGAGCGGCCTTGTGTAGAGCTGTAAGCCCCTCGCTATTGATCGCATTGATGTCGATGCCGAGCTGAGACACCTTGTCGAGCATACCTAGGCTACCTCGACTAGCAGCATAGTGATAGAGTGTACTACCATCTACTTGGGGTGCGGCGAGATCTACGCCTGCCTTCTTGAGTAGTGCCAGCTTCTCTACAAACTCATCGCGCTGTGGGGCTCCTCCCTGTACGCCACTAGGCATAGCCTCGCGGTAGTGCTGTGCGAGATAATAGACGAGGTTGTGGCCGTTGATGTTGGCGACTCGGGCATCGGCTCCTAGACCGATGAGATACTCTGCTACCTCTGGCGAACCCGACTTCATGGCCATTGTTAGGGCTGTCTCACCCTTGTTGTTGGCAGTGCTGAGGTCTCCCGATAGGGGTAGTAGGTACTGTACTAGGTCGAGATGGCGCGAGCCAGAGGCTAGTATGCAGGCTGTATTGCCGTCCACATTCTTAGCCTTGGGATCTACCCCCTTGCCTACTAGGTAGGTGGCTACCTCCACTTGATTAGGCTTGGTGGCTATGGTGTGTAGGAGGGTGTTGCCTGCCTTGCCTATCGTGAGGGGATCCTGTCCTAGCTCCTCAATGAGGTAGCGGTAGACACCTATGGTGTTGGCCGATCGGCGCGTACCTTGTGCGGCCATTAGTATGGCCTGCCCCGTGGGCTTCACTCCCCTGGCTAGTAGAGCCTTGAGGTGCGCTACATCGCCCGTGCGTGCTGCATAGTCGAAGAGTGTAGCTCCGCTACTATCGGTGTCACTGAGCTGTAGGCCTCGGTGCTGGAGATAACTGGTGAGGGCAAAGTCCTTGTCGTTGGCTATCGCCTGCATCATGAGGGTGCTACCCTCGCGGTTGCGGTACTTGAGGTCAAAGCCTGCCTGAGCGAACGCCTCTAGTACGGCTGTGTCGCGCACCCCCCCCCCGATAGCGTAGAAGAGGGGAGTGGTACCGTGCTCATCGAGGGCCTTGATGTCTGCCCCCTTGGCGATAAGGTAGTTGATCACCTCTACACGCCCGCGTGCAGTGGCCCAGTGCAGATAGGTACGGAAGTGGTGCGTCTGCTTAGCCACGCTATTACCCTCTTGCTCTACGAGATATTGTATCACGTCTAGAGGGGCATCATTGTTGATAGCGATGGTGGCGACGTCCATCGCGCGCGAGTTGCTCTCGGCTGGACTATGGCCTCGCTGTACCTCGGCTTTGACAGCCTCTAGCGTGGGCTTGGTCGCCCAAAAGCTCTGCTCAAGTAGGGTATTGCGTGCTTTCTGTGCACTCATGCTCCATGTCGTGGCGAGCATTCCTAGGAGTAGGATTGTCTTTGTCATCTTCTTGTCTTTTGTCTGATGTCGTGGTGGGAGTCACTTGCTCTTAGATAGCATTTGGAGGCTCCCGTTTATTCAGTTAGGCAAAGATCTCTATTCCTATACGACCAAGAAATACCTTAATGTAGGTATTCTCCCTATACCTGACCACTATATATAGGTAGATGAGCTAGAAGTCGAGCCGTCTGTATCGGCGACGCACTTCGCTCATCGAGATGCGCTCCTGGTAGTGCCACCATTCCTTGGCGTATGGGCGTAGACCTGCTGTAGCCATTACAGCGCGCAATAGTGCCCTATTGGGTATTACAGAGGGATCTATACGCCCCTGAGCCACGAGATCAGCTTCGCGCCCTAGGTGTGCCTCCTCGCCGAAGTGATCGTAGGCCGTACCCATATCGAGTACCAATCCCTTATCGTCTACGATAGTGAGGTCTACGGCTACTCCATAGTTGTGCCTACCACCACGCCCTGCAGGTGCCACATAGATGCGCTGAGGGGTGCCCTCTACATGGGCATACATCATACGCTGTACGCTCATAGGACGTGCTGCATCATAGATCAGTAGCCGATAGCCAGGGCGACGACGAGATA
Source organism: Porphyromonas sp. (assembly GCA_041854325.1). Lineage (GTDB taxonomy): Bacteria > Bacteroidota > Bacteroidia > Bacteroidales > Porphyromonadaceae > Porphyromonas. The sequence goes on along the minus strand of JBHACB010000006.1, from coordinate 2,674 downwards.
GCTCTGCCTGTGCGCGAGCTACACGCCGCGCAAAGCTCGCCTCGAGGTAGGCACGCGATAGACCTTGGTAGAGCTCGCGCCCGAGGAAGTTGTCGCGCCCTGCGTAGCGAAGATCCACGAGTATACGTGCGTCGAGGCTCTGCACATCTACTAAGCCATGGGAGCGCATTAGGCTGTCGAGCCCAGGAGTAGCCATTGTATGAGCTAGCGTCGACCACAGCAGAGCGACAAGTATGCACATACGCCCTAGTAGGGATATGACAAGAGGCCGTGCCATGGACAAAGCCCAGGCACGACCTCCTCTGAGTATCGTATATACTAGCATCTAGTGCTCTGGTAGCATATCAGGAACCTCCATGCCTCGCTCGAAGCAACAGTCGAGCGAGATGAGCGTCTCCGTATCCGTTACCCCAGAGATACTCTGGATGAGCTGGAGGATACGCATCAAGTCATGATTGTCTACCGCAAAGAGCTTGATCATCATTGCATACGGACCAGTAGTAGCGTGGCTCTCGACCACTTCGTCTAGACGACTTAGCTCCTCGGAGACAGCTTTGTACATAGATCCTTTCTCTAGGCGCAACCCCACGAATGTGCAGGTGTTGTAGCCCAACGAAGTAGCATTTACTAGGTAGCCAGGATGTTTGATCACCCCAGAGGCGATCAGACGCTGCAAGCGCTGATTGACCGCCGAGCGAGACGAACCGCATTCCTCCGCCATATCTTTGATGGTGATGCGAGCGTCGCGCGATACGATCTTCAGGATTTGAAGATCCAGTTTGTTCAGTTTTTCCATACACTATATATATACTTTCAATACGAATAATGCCCACAAATTTAAGCAAAAGTATTCATTCCCAAAAAATCTGTGCATTCCAGTCCAATGGCTACATCTCTCTCAGCGTTGGGTACGAGACTAGATAGAGGGCATGCTAGTAGTCCCCAAGAACCCTCGTGGGTGTCCCTATTCAGTCGATATTTGGATTTGGTAGAAATAGCTTCACGTGAGCACGTAGCTGCTAATGGTGTGTTTCTGCAGGGAGGTAGGGCTACGCTTTTTACTCCTAGGGTGAACGAGGCGTTCGCCCTAGGGGTAAAAAGCGTCAGCCCTAGGGGTTCCACTTCGTTCACCCTAGGCTTTTTGAGAGAGCCACACATGCTACCTAGCAGTCAGTCTACGATGGAGTACCCCTCTCGAGATGCTAACTAAGCAAGTGAAGGCTCCGCAAAAAGCTATTGTACATGAGGGGCTAATGGAGTAGTGCTTGCTGTGAGGATAGAGTCAGCTCAGAGCTAACTACACTTCTCGTGCGTCAGCCCTGTGGGAGAGCAGGGTAGGGTATTGGCACATTGAGGCTAATTCTGTACCTTTGTGCCTAATAATTGCATTTGATAAAAGATAATAACTAATGACTATCGAACAGTTTAATTTCTCTGGCAAGAAGGCATTCGTGCGCGTGGACTTCAACGTGCCCCTTGATGCCGACTTCAACATTACAGACGATACGCGTATTCGCGCTGCTCTGCCTACGCTCAAGAAGATCCTCGCGGATGGCGGTAGCGTCATCATTGGGTCGCATCTAGGTCGCCCCAAGAAGGTAGAAGATAAGTTTAGCCTCCGCCATATCCTCGCACACGTGTCCAAGTGTCTAGGCGTAGAGGTGCAGTTTGCTGATGACTGCGTAGGCCAGCAGGCCATAGACAAGGCTGCTGCACTCAAGGGTGGCGAAGCCCTCCTGCTCGAGAACCTCCGCTTCTATGCCGAGGAAGAGGGTAAGCCCCGTGGCCTAGCCGAGGATGCAAGCGACGAAGAGAAAGCTGTAGCCAAGAAAGCGGTTAAGGAGAGCCAGAAGGAGTTCACCAAGAAGCTCGCAGCCCTAGCAGACTGCTATGTCAATGATGCTTTCGGCACAGCGCATCGCGCTCACGCCTCTACGGCCCTGATTGCGGAGTACTTTGACAAGGATCATAAGATGTTTGGCTACCTCATGGGCAAGGAAGTGAATGCAGTAGCCAAGGTACTAGAAGATATCAATCGTCCCTTCACGGCCATCATGGGTGGCTCTAAGGTGTCGAGCAAGATCGATATCATCGAAAACCTTCTTGGCAAGGTGGATAACCTCATCCTAACGGGTGCTATGACCTATACCTTCTTCAAGGCCGAGGGGGGCAATATCGGCAACTCTCTCTGCGAAGATGATAAGCTCGACCTAGCTCGTGATATTGTGGCCAAGGCCAAGGCTAATGGTGTCAACCTCGTCCTCAGCACCGATAGCAAGATCGCTGACGCATTCAGCAATGACGCCAACACCGCGTACGCCAGCAACGACAATATCCCTGCAGGCTGGATAGGTATGGATATCGGTCCAGACAGCATCAAGGCCTATGCCGAGGTAATCAAGGCCTCCAAGACGATCCTCTGGAATGGCCCTACGGGTGTATTCGAAATGGACAACTTCAGCGAAGGAACGCGTGCTGTAGCCGAAGCTATCGCTGAAGCAACCGCTGCGGGAGCCTTCTCGCTCGTAGGTGGTGGAGACAGCGTAGCGGCAGTCAATAAGTTTGGCTATGCCGATAAGGTATCGTATGTGTCTACTGGTGGCGGTGCGCTCCTCGAGGCTATCGAGGGCAAGAAGCTCCCAGGCATCGCTGCTATCGAAGCCTAATCAGGCCT
>JBHACB010000005.1:0-16579 GCA_041854325.1 Porphyromonas sp. | reverse complement strand
TCTGAGGGAGATGTGTTACGGCCATCACCTGCATACTGCGCCCCATACGCTGTAGTATGAGGCCTATCTTGTCGGCGATGTCGCCCGATACCCCCGTATCGATCTCGTCGAAGATGATGGTGGGCAGGTGTCTGCGGTCGGCAATGAGAGCCTTGATGCAGAGCATGAGGCGAGAGATCTCACCGCCCGAGGCGATGTCGGCCACAGGCTCTAGGCGAAGCTCTTTGTTGGCAGAGAAAAGGAATGTTACCTGATCGCCTCCCGAGGGGCCTAGCTGAGCGAGTGGCTCTATGGCTATGGAGAAGCGCACGTGTGGCATGCCGAGCTCACGTAGCCCATCGATGAGAGCCTGCTCTATGGCGGGGACCGAGGCTTGTCGTGTCTCGTGAAGGCTCTGGGCTAGACCTGCTGTCGTGTCTCGTGCCTGCTCCACTGCTCTCTCGAGCTCGACAAGACGTTCGTCGCCCCCACCTATCTGCTCGAGACGTGTGGCGAGCTCCTCGCGTAGGGTGATGAGAGCCTCTATGTCGCTCACGTTGTGCTTCTGTAGTAGTCCATTGAGTAGGTCAAGTCGCTCGGTGATGATGGATAGACGCTCAGGGTTGTACTCGATAGCTTCGTTGGCGAGGTCTATCGTGCGTCCTAGGTCGCTGAGCTCTATCTTGACGCTCTGTAGGCGCGCTAGTAGCTCCTCGGCAGGGCCATAGTAGCGACGTATGCTGGCGATAGCATCGAGGGCTACGACTAGGGCCTGGCTAGAGCCATGCTCATCGTCGTCGAGAGCGGCGAAGGCGCGCGCTAGCCCTAGTTTGATGTCGAGGGCGTGGGTGAGCTGTTGCTCCTCCTCCTCGAGTGCCGACAGCTCTCCAGGGCGCAGATCGGCCTGCTCGAGCTGTTCGTACTGATACTGGAGGTAGTCGAGCTCGCGTACGGCCTCTTGCTGTGCCCGACGCAGGGCTTCTAGCTCGTGCGATAGCTCTCGTAGCCGCCGATAGCTCTCGCTATAGCTACGCCGGAGCTCTGCATTGGCACAGTAGAGGTCGAGGACGGATAGCTGGAAGAGAGCATCGCCCAGCAGGAGGTTCTTGTGCTGTGAATGAATGTCGATGAGATATTCGCTCAGCTGCTTGAGCAGGGCGAGTGAGGCAGGGGTGTCATTGACGAACGAGCGACTCTTGCCCTTGACGGAGATCTCTCGGCGTATGATGAGGTCGGTGTCATCGCTCTCGATCTCTTCGGAGGCGAGGAGGTGGCGCACGGTGTCGTCGGTCGTACCGAAGTGCGCCTCGATAATACACCGCTCGGCCCCTGGACGTACGGCACTGCTATCGGCTCTCTGCCCCATCAGCAAGCCAATGGCACCAAGCAATATGCTCTTGCCTGCGCCCGTCTCGCCTGTGATGACGCTGAAGCCATCGCTGAAGTCGATATGCAACTCGTCGATGAGCACGAAGTTGCGTATGATCAAAGTCTCTAACATCAATAGTCTGCTTGCGTTGGTGCTATTGCCTACGTGATAGGCGTTGCCATACGTCGCCCTTGGTCGGGAAGACGCCTCGGCAGAGCTCTAGGGCTCGTAGTCGCTCCTCAGTGGGAGCCTCAGCGAAGATCTGTGCTAGCTCGTCGGCCTTGGTCGTCTCAAAGAGCTCGAGGTAGGGCGAGCTAGGGTACTGCTGGCGGTAGGCGGCATAGGCCTCGAGCTGGGTGAGTAGCTCGGTGCGTCCACGTGCTATGTCGCTCTCGAGGATGTCGAGCCCATGCCGATGGTAGCGATACCAGAGCATACGAAAGGCTTCGTGCCCTCCGTCGCCTAGAGCTGTGGCGAGGCGTGTACGTCCGCCATCGAGGTCCGATAGCCCCTGCCAGCCCTCCCAGTCGAGTCTGCTAGCAGCCTGCCCGATGAGCTGAGCAAGCGGGCTATGGAGCGCACTACCAGCTAGAGGAGCGAAGCTGTCCATATCGCTAGCTACGATGCACTGAGCGTAGTAGGCGATGAGGGCAACGAGGGCATTGTCGAGAGCCTGAGGTGTGTACTCGAGACTCTGACCAAGGGCGTAGTCGAAAGCTACCTCTCGATCGCGGTAGACGAAAGTCGGGGTCGAGTAGCTCGTCCCATACACGGGGCGACTGGCAGCGACACTCAGCTCGCCTCGATGGTTTCTGTCGCCACTGAGGCTGGTGAGCTTGAGGACGAAGCTACAGGCGATGCGTTCGCTTGGTGCGTAGGCCTCTTGTGTCCATCGAGTGCCATTGAGCAGGTCGGTGAGCTGTCGCTCTAACTCTCGGTAGCGCGTCGGCTCTACAGGCCCTAGCTGCTCGGTGGAGATACGGAGCTCAGCGCGTAGCTCCTGGCTGTAGGTAGAGGCAGTAGCCCCACATACTAGAGCTAGGATCAGGCACATGTGGCGCAGTCGTCTTGCCATGGTAGAGGCTCTAGAGGTGCTCTGCGATGAAGGCGACGAGGTCGCGTGCTATAGCTTCCTTGTCTTTGAGAGCCGTGTGCACTACAGGGCTCGAGAGGCTGTAGATGCTCACCTGGTTGGTTGGGTGCCCAAAGCCTGCTCCAGGGGTAGCAAGGCTGTTGAGTACTATCGCATCGAGGTGCTTGTCGCGCATCTTGCGTAGAGCCTCGTCCTCGCCCGAGTCGGCCTCTAGGGCGAAGCCGACGAAGTACTGGTGAGCCTGCTTACGTGCCCCTAGCGTGGCGGCTATGTCGGGGTTGCGCTCTAGGTGTATGGACATGTGGCTCGTATGCTCGCGCTTGAGCTTGCCTAGGTAGGGCTCTGCAGGGCGGTAGTCGGCTACAGCTGCCGAGAAGATAGCGATATCGGCATGGGCGATCACTCGCTCTGTCGCCTCAAGCATCTCTAGAGCCGAGGTAACACGCACTGTCGCCACACGTGGGTCGGGGCTGAGGCTACTAGGGCCTAGCACGAGGTGTACCTGCGCACCCTGCTCTAGGCAGGCGTTGGCGAGGGCTATACCCATGCGCCCTGTGGAGTGGTTGCCTAGGAAGCGTACGCTATCGACAGCCTCGTAAGTAGGGCCAGCCGTGATAACTACCGTCTTGCCCGCTAGGCGTAGCTGGCGAGCGAAGTATTCCTCTAGCCTCCGAACGATCGTTTCGGGCTCCTCCATACGCCCTTTGCCCTCGAGATGGCTGGCGAGGAAGCCCGTGCCTGGCTCTATGACGATGTTGCCTCGCTGAGTGAGTAGGGCGAGGTTGTCGTGTGTCGAGGCATGGGCGTACATGTCGAGGTCCATAGCTGGAGCCACGAAGACGGGGGCCTTCATCGACAGGTAGGTCGTCAGGAGCATGTTGTCGGCTATGCCGTGTGCCATCTTGCCTATGGTAGAGGCTGTAGCGGGGGCAATGAGCATGGCATCGGCCCACAGGCCTATGTCTACGTGGCTATTCCACGTGCCATCGCGCCCCGAGAAAAACTCACTGATCACGGGCTTGCTCGTCAATGCCGACAGTGTGATCGGGGTGATAAATTCCTTGCCTGCTGGCGTGATCACGATCTGTACCTCTGCCCCTCGCTTGATGAGTAGGCGCGCCAGCACTGCTGCCTTGTAGGCCGCTATACTACCCGTGATACCGAGTACGATACGCTTACCTTGTAGCACCATACTATCCTCGTGAGGCTTGGTAGATACGTGTGAAGCAGCTCTTGGTGTCGAGCGTGAAGTCGGCTCCCATCACCCAGCTATAGTAGCTAGGATCCTGCTTGAGCACCTCTGCTAGGGGGCGTCCTCGATATTTGCCGAAGTTGATCGTCTCGATGCCCTCGTCGTTGTAGACGAGCATACCGGCATAGTCCACATAGTTGTTGTGGCGAGAGTACTCCGCTAGAGCCTCCATGTCGTTCGCTAGCTCGCCTGCATAGCGGTCTATCTGCGCCTGTAGTATCTCGTATGTGGCACGGGTGTCGGCCTCGGCAGAATGCGCATTCTCGAGCGTCTTGCCACAGTAGAAGCGGTAGCCCGCCGATAGGGTGCGTGGCTCCATCTTGTGAAAGATCGTCTGCACGTCTACGAGGTGCCTCTGATGAAAGTCTACCTCGATACCTGCTCGCAGAAACTCCTCGACGAGCATGGGTACATCGAAGCGGTTGGAGTTGAACCCAATGACGTCGCATCCCTCGATCCACTGATAGAGACTACGAGCCACCTTGGCGAAGGTGGGGCAGTCGCGCACGTCCGCATCGGTGATGCCATGTACGGCTGTCGCCTCGGCAGGGATAGGCATCTCGGGATTGATACGACGAGTCCTGCATTCCTCCAGCCCATCGGGGCTGATCTTGAGGATGCTAATCTCGATGATGCGGTCTTTGGTTAGGCTCGTCCCTGTGGTCTCGAGGTCGAAGACGATAGCCGGCCTGCTGAGTCTTAGTGCCATACCTAGTAGTCGCCCATGAGCTTGATAGGGATGATGAGGCAGAGGATCTCCACGCCCTCGGGCATCGTAACGGGTGTGATGATGCCAGCTCGTGTTTGGTCGGCTAGGCCGAGTAGTATCTGTTCGCTCTCGAGGCTCTCGAGCAGGCTCTTGAGTAGCTCAAAGTCGAAGCCGATACGCAGACGATCGATGTCGTCGCTCTGGCAGGGGATAGTCTCCTCGGCCGCAGTAGAGAAATCGATGTCGTTGGCCTTGAGGTGTATCTGCTCGCTCGTTAGGTCGAGGAGTACGAGCTTACTGGCCTTGTTGGCAAAGAGAGAGATACGCTTGGCAGCGTAGAGCAGAGCTTCACGACCGATCGTGGCGTGGAAGGGGCTCGAGGCTGGTATCACCGAGTTGTAGGCAGGGTAGTTGCCATCGAGTAGGCGAGCCGTCAGGACGAAGCCCCCCATCTCTACACGTAGGTGCTTGGCATCGAAGTGGAGGCGCACCATGCCACTCTCTTTGGGCAGGAGGGTCGTCAGGAGCTTGCATGCCGAGGCCGTTAGGCAGAGCTTCATTGCCTCGGGGCTCTGCACACGGGTATCGGTGTAGCGCACGAGGATGCGCCCGTCCGAAGCCACGTAGACGATCTTGTCCGTGTATATGTCGAGGTGCACCCCCGTCATGATGGGGCGACGGTCATCGGTGCCAGCGGCAAATTTTGTCGCGTTGAGCCCGGCTAGTAGCCCCTCTGCCGACAGCTCTAGTGTGCTGATCTCGGTCGAGAGATTGGTGCTAGCGGGGAAGCTATCTGCATTGGCCGAGAGGAAGTCGTAGGAGCCGTTGTTGTACTGTAGTACAGACTTGTACGAGGTGTCGTCTACCGTGATGGTGATAGGCTGGTCGGGGAGCTCCTTGAGCGAGTCGATGATGATACGCTCAGATACGATGAAGCTACCGTCGCCACCCTCGTTGTTGACCTCCAGCGCGGAGGTGAGGCGGTTGTTGAGGTCGCTAGCTGTGAGCGTTAGGCTATTACCCTTGAGCTCGAAGAGGATATTGGCCAGCACGGGCACTATGTTGGTGCTCTTGGGGTTGATCACCTTCGCTACCGATTGTAGGTGCTGCATCAGCAGACCGCTAGTTACAGAGAATTTCATACTCAATGCTTCATATTTGTTTGTAGTACAGTGTCATCTGTCAGATACCTCATGAAGGCAATCTCATAGCGACACACCTACGTCATTATAATAATTTAACCACAAATATAGCGATTTTCTACCAGCTCTGTGTCTACCCAACAAAAAAGGAGGCCGCCCGTCTCGGGGCAGCCTCCATAGCGTTGATTAGGAATACAATATAATACACGATCAGCAGAGATCGAGAGCTACAGACTCCTCGAGTTGCATCCGCTGATACAGCACGATGGTGTAGAGAGGGAACATAATTCCTAGCGTTAGCCAGGCATGGCAGATCATAGCCACACCCACCAGCTCTAGTACCAGGCTCAATACATAGCCTTGGGGGCGAATAGCCCTATACATCGAGCTGTGTAGCCCTCTGCGCGAGGGCATCATATATAGATTGAGCGTCCATAGGCTACCAAGACGCCACATAGCGTACATGAGTAGAGCATAGCTCAGGCCCACTAGCCCCATACCACACAGCGACACCTCATCGATAGTGGTATCCCAGTAGACGACCTCCACGAGGGCTAGGGCTAGGTAGAGACCATGGGCTAGGAGGAGTATGACAGAGTTGTACCGGCCGTAGTGCACAGCACCTCGCATCTCTAGACGCTTGCCATTGTAGGCCGAGTAGGCTAGAGCGAGGAGGCGCAGTATCACGAGTGCGCAGACAACTTCGACTATTGCTATCATCTATCCTGGGTTACCATGGGCCCGACGACCTCTACGATGAGGCCTAGGGCGATCACTACAACCTAATAAATACCCCCTTGCTCATATCCTTGCATCGGTCGAAGAAAAAAACTGATTTTTTTTGCCCCTCTACCCTTGATGTAAGGGGTAATGCACTGTGCTGTAGTGTACAATGAGGGGATGACTGCTTGGTGCTCATGGTCGGTATCAATGCCTAGCCGTAGCCTATGTGCCATTCTCACTACTATACTCCCCTCAAAAAATCGATATTCAATATCGACCAAGGCGAAGATTGAATATCGACTGAGACGAAGATTGAATATCGACCAAGGGGCTTCTTGTCGGTAGACTTCGAGGGCTAAGGGAGGGTAGCGATGCAGGTGCCTAAAGAGACGCCTCGACCAATCGGGGGGGAGGATTGGCCGAGGCGCAGAGGAGGCGTTGTGCGAGGGCTAGCGGCAGAGCTATAGCTCGCGCTCGGGGAGTGGGATCCACTGGTTGAGGCGTGCCTGCCACGCGGTAGTGGCATCGCCTGCTACGAGGGCACGGCGCAGGTCGGCAGTGCGCTCACCACGCACAGCGAGGTAGACACGACGTAGGTGCGCCAGATCGATCAGCGTGGGCGCAGTGGTCATCTGACTAGCGGTGTCGAAGCTACCGATGAGGGCATTGACCTCGTCAAGGGCATTGCCAGAGTAGTGGCCTCGCAGTACCAGCTCGGCAGTGGTGAGCCGAGTGTCGGCATCGCTCACGATGATGAGGTCGGAGTGGCGCATTAGCGAGCTGATGTAGACGTTGTAGACGCTAGGCTTCTTGGGGTCGAGTATCTTGTGCGCTAGGGGCAGAGCCTTGCGCTCGGCTTCGGTACTACGTGCGGCCTCTAGGGATCGGCTCACCTGTACGTCGCGGGCATCGGAGCCTAGGGCGGAGAAGAGAGGGTTGTCGGCACCATTGGCATTGTATATCACCTTGAGCACCTCGCCCGTCTGCAGGGCATCGGGGAGTAGTGCAGAGGCCTTGGCATACTCGCCTTGGTGCATATAGAGGCGTATCGAGAGGGAGGTGAGCTGGCGCAGGGCGAGCTCGGGGGCCACGCTAGTGCCTGCTAGGCTGGCGTCCGACACAGCTGTGCGAGCCTCGGTGTAGTGGCGGTGTGCCGTCTCTAGCATCTCGCTATGGGGCACGAGCCGTCCACTAATACGCACACTACCGCCTGCCGATGAGGGCGTGGTAGAGAAGGTCTCGGCGAGATACTGATAGGCCAGCCCAGAGCCTAGATGCCCGATGTAGCGCGCATAGGCCAGGACGGCAGGTGAGCCGTTGCCTGCGCTCGCTAGGCTAGAGGCGATGTCGAGCAGCTCCTGGCTACGTGCACGCAGGTCGTGGAGCTTGTTCCATAGCCCATCGGCCGTGCCACTATTGCTCTTGATCGCATCTGTGCTTAGGTGGCGGTAGAGTAGGGCGTTGGGCACGCTTCCCTCGCTGAGCTCATCGCCCATAGCACCTAGGGCGAGGAAGGTCTGTGCCGATGCCTCGCCTATGAGGGTGCGCACATGGGCCACGAGAGGGCCATCGCTCAGGGTAGTACCACTGATGTTGCCTAGCATAGTGGGGCGAGCGATCTGACTAGGGCTAAGGGTATTGCTAGGCGTAGAGGCTTCGTTGATCCACTTGTCGCAGCTGGTGCATAGCCCTAGGAGGACTAGCGCTAGGGTATATATCTTGGTCTTCATTGATGTAGGCATAGAGAGTTAGAACTGGAGCGTTAGCGTCCCGACGATAGTACGAGGCGTGGGGGCATTGGTGATGTCGCGCGATAGGCTACCCATGCCTCTCTGCTGGCGTGTACCGCCACTCGACTCTACTTGTGGCTCGATACCGCTGTAGTTGGTCCAGAGCCATAGGTTCTGACCCGATAAGCTGAGGCGTGCACCCTTGAGGGTACCGCCAGTGTACTTGCGTGCTAGGTCGCTGAGGTCGCAGCCGATACTGAGGCTACTGAGGCGTACGAAGTCGGCAGGCTCTATGTAGTTGGCACGTAGGCGAGCAGTGGTGGCTAGCTCCTCGGCGATGGCTTTGTAGGCATCGGTGCCGATAGTCTCCTGAGCTAGACGCTGTAGCTGGTCGTGGCGACGAGCTAGGTTGTCGCCAAGGCCTGCTACGTTGTAGTGGCTCTGGTTGTAGACCGATGCCCCGAAGGCGTAGGCTAGCTTGGCCCCGATGGTAAAGTGCTTGGCGAGACGTAGGTCGAGCCCTATGGCGCCATTGACGTCGGGGAAGGGCTTGCCGAGGTAGTGCTTGTCGGCACTCTCGACACCTCCGCTACGGGCATTGTATGCCCCAGTAGCAGTGTAGCTAGCTCCCTCTACACGGTGGTAATAGAAGGCATAGACGGGTAGCCCTACACGGATGATATTGGGGGTATTGACTATATCGGCCCCACCGGTGTCGAGTACCTTGTTGGCCTGATAATTGACCGAGGCAAAGACATCGAGGCTGTAGTCGCGGCGAGCGCTCTCCCATAGCCTACCGCTGTAGCTGAGCTCTGCCCCGAGGCCACGGATGCGCCCCACGTTGCGCGGACGGCTACCGATCCAGCCATCGCTAGCGAGCTGTTCCTCGTAGATGATGGCATCGGTGGTCAGCTGAGCATAGCCTGTGATACCGATCTGATGGCGGCCTACGCGTAGGTCGGCTCCTAGCTCTATCTCGCGCATACGCTCGGGGCGTATGTCGGGGTTGCCAAGATGCTGAGGTTTGACGATGGTGCCATAGGCCGAGGTGCCCTGCATGATGTACGAGGTGTAGGCATCCGAGGGGTAGGGTAGGCGTCCGCTCTCGCCATAGGCGGCACGTAGCTTGAGCTCACCGATGTTGTAGCTTAGGCTTAGTGAGGGGTATAGGATGCTAGCTACGTTGGCTCCGATGAGGTTGGAGGCGTCTCGCCTTAGGCCTAGGTTGATGAAGAGGACGTTGCGATAGCTAGCGAATACCTCGCCATACAGCCCCCAGGTGCGCTGCTCGAAGGTTGTCTCCGACACCTGTCGCTCACGTGCAGCCGCGATGTTGGTTACATCGCCCCCGAAGCGAGTGGCCTGTATGCTGTTCATCTCTTCGTAGCGACGCACGACCTGCGAGAGTAGGCTAAGGGTCATCTGCCAGTCTTGCCCTAGGGCGAAGCGTCTGTGGAGCTTGAGGTCCCAGTTGATATTGCTATTGCGCCTGTTGCTTAGGGTCTTGGCTCCCTCGGCATTGGAGCCTACGGGGTAGCCATAGGGGAGTAGATACTGCCCACGGATATAGTTGAGGTCGAGGCCTATCATCGTCTCGGCCTTGATGCCTAGAGGGAAGAGGTAGCCTAGACGTGCGGTAGCCAGCCAGCGGTCGTTGTCGTACGTCCAGCTCTGGGCGCGCCAGCTCTCCTCGGTGATGTAGGGCCAGGGCTTTTGGTTGATCATGAGGTTCCATATCGCATCGTATCGCCCCATAGCTGTCTGCGGTAGGCTGATGTTGCCACTGGTGTAGCTGGTCGTAACGTCGAGCGACAGAGGTCCCTGGCGCAGGTCGTAGGCCGCACGTAGCGAGGTGCGCTTGTCTCTATTGCCTGGCACTATGCCTGCGACGTCGTTGAGATTGGCCGAGAGGTAGAGTTTGCCCGCAGAGGCGAAGCTCTTGTTGAGACTGGCGTATAGCTTGCGTTGCTGTCCTGATACGAAGAAGTCGTTGAGAGCATCGTTATTGACAAACTGTCTATACTGACGAGCTAGCTGGCTCACGCCCTGCGTGTACTTGACCTCGAGGCTGAGCTTCTTGCCCTCGCCCTCGTGCTGACGGCCACGCTTGGTGGTGATGACTACGACCCCATTGGCTGCCTCGGCTCCATACGATGCTGCCGCTGCAGGGCCCTTGATCACATCTATGCTGGCGATGTCCTCGAGGGCTAGGTCGTTGAGCCCACTCAGGGCGTCTTGCGAGGAGTTGATGTCGGAGGTATGCGAGCCGTTGTAGCGAATGCCGTCCACGTAGATGATCGGGTCGCGATCCATGCTCATCGTGGCACCACTACGCATATTGAAGCGGATAGGCATGCCCACCTTACCATTGCTCTGATACATCTGCACGCCACTGACTCTGCCATCGAGCAGGTCGCTGAGGGTCGAGGGGTTACTCTGTGCCATGAGACGCGATACATCTACTTTGTCCACCTTGGCACCTATTGCCTTGGCACTACGAGCACTGGCGATACTCGCCGTTACGACGACCTCTCTGAGGGTAGAGCCTGGGCGTAGGGCGATGTCGCGCTGGCGCAGTAGCCGATGCATGGGGATGGTCTCGCTGGTGTAGCCTACGTAGCGTACGTGAAGCGAGTCGCCCTCCACTAGGGCGATGCGGTAGCGTCCGTGGGCATCGCTGAGGGCATGCCTGCCCGAGGTAGTCTGTAGCGTAGCCCCAGGGAGCGTCTCGCCTGTCTCGCTATCGAGCACACGCCCCTGTATGATCTGCTGAGCGTACGCACTGCCTACGCTCAGTAGTAGGGCGCAGGCGATCCCAGCAATGCGGGTAAAGAGTCTCATCTTACGAAGTGATTAAGTTCTTTTTGTCTTTGAGTTATTGTCCGCCCTCTAGCCTCAAGGGTGGAGGCTAAGTGGCGAGCGCAAAATTCCGACTATTCGCCTACGGATACAATACCCACAATCGGTGATATTATGTGCTGTATGTGTGCATGAATACCTACATAATGGTAGGTGTATGCGCCATTTATGTATTTATTGACTCTAGGTCGAGTGAGGGTTTGCTAACCGGCCTCTCTGCCCCGATACGCTACGAGGCCACACTGCGTCTGCAGTGTGGCCTCGCTCGCTGTATGTGGGGGAGCTGTCGGGCTACTTGGCCCCAAAGCGCTCGCGGATAGCCTCCTCGAGCATGGGGCGAAACTTGGGATGTGCGATGCTACATAGGGCCTCGGCACGCTCGCGTAGCGATAGCCCACGCAGACGTACTCGGCCGTACTCGGTAACGATATAGTCTACCTCGTTGCGCCCTGCCGTTACGTTGGCTCCCTCTACCAGAGTGGGGACGATACGGCTCACGGTATCGCCCTGTGCAGTAGAGCGGAAGGCGAGTATCGAGCAGCCTCCACGGCTGCGCTTGGCGCCACGTAGGAAGTCCACCTGACCGCCCGTGCCACTAAACTGCTGTAGCCCGATCGCTTCGGAGGCTACCTGCCCTGTAAGGTCTACCTCGAGGCACGAGTTGATGGAGATGAGGTTGTCGTTTTGCCCGATGACGAAGGGGTCGTTGGTATAGCTCACGGGGTAGGAGAGGATGTCTTCGTTGCCGTCGAGGAAGTCGTACAGCTCCTGCGAGCCCATGATGAGGGTCGTAACGACCTTGCCTGGGTGTAGGGTCTTCTTGCTGCCGTTGATATGCCCCGAGCGAAGCATGTGCATCACCCCATCGGTGAACATCTCGGTATGGATACCTAGGTCTTTGCGATCGCCGAGGCACTGTAGCACAGCATCGGGTATAGCTCCGATACCTAGCTGTAGGGTGGCCCCATCCTCGATGAGCTCTGCACAGTAGGCGCCTATGCGTTTCTCCTCCTCACCTATCTTGGCTGGGGGGATGGCTACTAGGGGGCGATCTACCTCTACGATATAGTCGAGCTCAGAGACGTGTATGAGGCTTTCGCCATTGATGAAGGGCATTCGGGCATTGACCTCTGCGATCACTATGGGGGCACAGAGAGCCGCGCTACGTGTGTAGTCGTTGGAGATACCAAAGGAGCAGTAGCCCTCGGCATTGGGGCGCGATACCTGTACGATAGCCACATCGACGGGGTAGATACCGCTGGAGAAGAGGCCTGGTATTTCGTGGAAGTGGCATGGATAGAAGCCTGCATCGCCAGAGGCTAGGGCTGTGCGAGAGCTCTTGTCGGCGAAGTTGATGTAGGGCTTGAGGTGTGGACGCATCTCAGGGCGCAGGTGGTAAGGCTCCCCGAAGTAGAGCATCTGGAACGACTTGAGGTCGGTAAACCGCTCGCGCTGCTGGTAGAGGGCCTCCATGATAGCGTCGGGTGTGGCGGCGCAGTGCCCCAGCACTAGGTAGTCTCCACTCTTGATACCGCGCTCTACGGCTTGGCTAGCGCTTACTAGGCGCTCGTTGTAAATGCTTTGCCAATTAGAAATCATAAATTTTAGGACTGTCGTATGATGATTGTAGTGATTTGCACCCTAGGGAAGTGCCTCCAAGCAAAGCCAAATCGCCACTTCCAAGTGCAAATATAATAGTTTTTTTGCAGACTATCGCTGTCTCTAAACTAAAAACTAGAGCAATCTGACACACACTTCCTTGGTATGTGTTTGGCTCGATGTGTGTATCACCTCCTGCCTGCACTCCGCGACCTCATCGTAGGCATCATATGCCCTAGAGCCCCTCCCGCCCTAGGGCTCTAGAGCAGGGTGCAGGGTGTGCTTGAGGTGGAGGGTCTGTTGGGTGGTAGAGATCATTGTCCTAACTTTGTGCCCGAGGGGGGCAGAGAGTCTGTCCTCCAGCAAACCACCGCTAAACAAAAAGATTTATGGAACAGAATGGCACGACAAAAGATAACCGCCTACTCACCCTACTAGGTCTATCCAAGAAAAGCCCCTTGTGGAGCCACATCCTCAGTATTATATCACTGGTACTGATTGCTCTACTTGTCGTGGGGGTCGTAGCTCCCTTTGGCAAGGGGCTAAGTCAGATAGGCAACATGCTCCAGTTTATGAAGCTCATCATAGGGGCTATCCTCATATCGCTATGCGCCATTCTGCGCGTGTTGGCGATCATCCTCGAGCGCATCATGCGCAGCGAGGGTAAGCTCTAGCCACCCTATTCTCTCTAGCTCCTCTCCGATCGACATTGAATGATCGTCTTGGTCGACATTGAATATCCTCTTCGGTCGATATTGAATATCCATATTTGAGGGGCTACGACACCGGTCTAGGGTTTGTGATGCAGACAGAGGCGGTACGGCAAGTGTTCTCTTGCCGTGCCGCCTCTCTTGGATTAGAGGAGTTACGCCCTCTTGTTATGGGTATATCAGATAGGGAGCAAGGGGGCGGTAGCCCTGCCTGCATCATATTCTATATTGAAGGAATGAAAGATCTGAGCAGAGAGGACAAAAGGCCCTAAAGAGGCCTACATCGGCATGGCAGGCTGTGGCGTCTATACCCACGGGAAACAAGAGTATAAAGGGCTAGAGTAGAGAGGGATGATGCTATGGGCAAAAACATCGAACGATTTGATCCGAAGGAGAAGCCTGTCTAGTCAAGCGACCTTTGGGGGCTGAGCGATGCGCATTGTGTGTAGAGATACGGGGGGGGGGAGATGGGCCTATCCCTAGGAGTTTAGCTCGCTGGATGAAGGGAAAGGATAGCCTCTAGTAGACTATCGATAGGTAGCACCTCGATGCTGGGGTGAGGGAGACTGCAATAGATGAGGCTGTGCCAGCAGGTAGCGAGCATGGCTCTATCGTTGGCTCCGTCACCTATGGCTAGGGTATTGGCAGGCGATGCTTGGGGGGCGTGTGGTGCCTCGAGGGCAAAGCGTTGCTTACCCTGCTCGTCGATGAGCGTATGGAAGCGACCTGCGCTAAGCCTGTCGCCCTCCCAGCAAGGAATAGAGGCAACGTAGTGCCCGAAGCCAATACGCTCGCGTAGTGCTAGACAAAGAGGCTGGTAGGTGCTCGTGGCGACATCGAAGGTGAGCGCATACCGTCGGCATAGCTCGGCGAGGCGATCGGCTCCAGGAGCTAGGGGCAATGCCTGCGCCACGGCCTCTATGCTAGCACGTGATAGGCCGTGGAGCATAGCTGTGCGTGCCGTGAAGCTAGCGACGAAGTCGTGTCCACCACGCATAGCCTCCTCGGTGAGGTGAGCCATACGTGCACCAAGGCCTAGATGACGGCTTAGCTCTACTAGCCCCTCGCCAGCGACGAGCGTACCATCGAGGTCGGCCACGAGGCGCACTATGGGGTGTGCCTGGCAGTGGCGGATATAGATGCCGTGCCCTGTGTGCCGTGCGTAGCCCTGCCAGAGGGCGATCCATAGCCTGCGTTCGCGCTCTGCAGCGAGGTGAGCCGATCGATAGGCGTGGGCATACAGAGACGCGCCACAAACCATAGGGCTGGGCTGTGGTGTGCAGGTGAGCTCGAGCTCGGGGGGGAGCTGTGGCCTAGTAGCCTCGGAGGACAAGATATACACGTAGGCATAGACATCCATGCGAGCAAAGATAGCCACAGAACGGAAATAATCTCTACATTTGTATCTCCAAGCAAGATCATCTATGAGTAGTTACATACACCTCATCACCGGAGGCGAGCGTTCGGGCAAGAGTAGCTATGCCGAGCGACTAGCCCTAGAGGCTAGCCCACGCCCAGTCTATCTAGCTACGGCACGTGTGTGGGACGAGGACTTTCGCACCCGAGTGGTGAGGCACCAGCAGGCACGTTCCGAGGCATGGGACAATATCGAGGAGGAGCGAGAGCTCTCTCGCCTCGACCTAGCGGGTCGTGTGGTGCTACTCGACTGCGTAACGCTGTGGGCGACCAACTTTTTCTTTGACCTAGACGGTGCCGTAGAGCCCGCCCTTGAGAGCCTCAAGCGCGAGTTTGACGCCCTGCGCACTCAGCAGGAGATCCATCTCATCATCGTAACCAATGAGATAGGCATGGGGGGCACCAGCACGCACCCTACACAGCGACGCTTCACCGAGCTACAAGGATGGATCAACCAATACATAGCCTCTGTAGCCGATCAGGTAACGCTCATGGTGAGCGGTATCCCCGTCCGTATCAAATAAGCTACCCCATATGCGTACCTACCACATCCAGCCACTAGACGCACCGCTAGGTGTAGAGCTTCAGGCCAAGATAGACCACCTGACCAAGCCCAAGGGCTCGCTAGGGCGTCTTGAGGAGCTGGCTCGTCAGCTAGGGCAGATATTGGGCACTCATACGCCTAGGCTCGAGCATCCGCACAACATTATCTTCTGTGCCGACCATGGTATCGTCGAGGAGGGCATTAGCCAAAGCCCCAAGGAGGTAACGTGGCAGGTGGTCTACAACATGCTTCGTGGTGGAGCAGGTGTCTGCTATCTGGCACGTCAGCATGGTGTCGCCTTGCGTATCGTAGATGTGGGGGTTGACTACGACTTCGGGCACGAGCCCGAGCTCATAGATCGCAAGATAGCTCGCGGTACACGCTCGTATCTCCATGGCTATGCGATGACCGAGAGCGAGCTAGACCTAGCACTCTCCATCGGTGAGGAGCAGGTCGATGATGTCTACGCACGTGGCTGCCGTATCGTCTCCTTTGGTGAGATGGGCATTACCAATACCTCGGCATCGGCCGTATGGATGAGCCTGCTGGGAGGGGTGCCTCTCGCTGAGTGCGTAGGCCGTGGCAGTGGTCTCGATGATGCTGGCCTAGCGCACAAGTACGAGGTACTGGCACGTGCCGTAGCGAGCTATAGTGGCGACCACAGCCCGATAGACCTTATCCGCTACTTCGGAGGCTTCGAGATGGTGGCTGCTGTTGGAGGTATGCTTAGGGCAGCCGAGCTCTCTATCCCTATCGTGATAGACGGCTTCATCATGACTGCCTGCCTGCTGGCCGCCTCCAAGCTCGATCCCCTAGTGCTAGAGTATGCCGTCTATGGCCATCAGGGGGATGAGGCTGGGCATGCCCGCCTGCTCGCCCTCCTCGAGGCCAAGCCTCTGCTACACCTAGGTATGCGCCTAGGCGAGGGTAGTGGTGCTGTGTGCGCCTACCCCATCATCGACTCTGCCTGCCGTATGCTTAGCGAAATGGCTACCTTCGGTGGTGCAGGCGTAACCAAATACTTCTGATACCTATGGATCTATCCCCCCTACGCAATACTATCGCTGGCCTCGTGGCTGCCCTATCGATGTACACGCGCCTGCCAGCATGGCGACTGATGAGGCTCCGTAAGGACGACTATGCTCGAGCTATCTCTTGGTGGCCTCTGACGGGGCTACTCACTGGTGGGCTAATGGCGTGCATCGTCTGGGGGCTGTCGCCCTATCTGCCACAGGTCATCGTTGTCATCCTTGCCTTGGTGGCGCGTATTATCTTGACGGGAGCATTTCACGAGGATGGCTTGGGCGACTTCTTCGATGGCTTCGGAGGGGGGCGAGCGAAATGGCTACCTTCGGTGGTGCAGGCGTAACCAAATACTTCTGATACCTATGGATCTATCCCCCCTACGCAATACTATCGCTGGCCTCGTGGCTGCCCTATCGATGTACACGCGC
>JBHACB010000004.1:0-20248 GCA_041854325.1 Porphyromonas sp. | reverse complement strand
TTTCAATCCCGGGTAAGGTTCCTCGCGTATCATCGAATTAAACCACATGTTCCTCCGCTTGTGCGGGCCCCCGTCAATTCCTTTGAGTTTCACCGTTGCCGGCGTACTCCCCAGGTGGATTACTTAACGCTTTCGCTCAGGAGCATACTATATATCGCATACGCCCAGTAATCATCGTTTACTGCGTGGACTACCAGGGTATCTAATCCTGTTTGATACCCACGCTTTCGTGCATCAGCGTCAGTTGTAACTTAGTAAGCTGCCTACGCAATCGGAGTTCCTCGTGATATCTATGCATTTCACCGCTACACCACGAATTCCGCCTACCTCATCTACACTCAAGTCCGCCAGTTTCAACGGCAATGTCTGGGTTGAGCCCAAAAATTTCACCGCTGACTTAACAGACCGCCTACGCACCCTTTAAACCCAATAAATCCGGATAACGCTCGCATCCTCCGTATTACCGCGGCTGCTGGCACGGAGTTAGCCGATGCTTATTCATAGGGTACATTCAACATGACACACGTGCCATTCTTTATTCCCCTATAAAAGAAGTTTACAATCCATAAGACCTTCATCCTTCACGCGACTTGGCTGGTTCAGGCTCTCGCCCATTGACCAATATTCCTCACTGCTGCCTCCCGTAGGAGTCTGGTCCGTGTCTCAGTACCAGTGTGGGGGTTAAACCTCTCAGTTCCCCTACCCATCGTTGCCTTGGTGAGCCGTTACCTCACCAACTAGCTAATGGGACGCATGCCTATCTTACAGCGAATCTCTTTTCCTCACGATGGGATGCCCCTCCATGAGTGTACGCAGTATTAGTCCGTCTTTCAACGGGTTATCCTCCTCTGTAAGGCAAGTTGCATACGCGTTACGCACCCGTGCGCCGGTCGCCACCCAATTAGCAAGCTAATCTGTGATGCCCCTCGACTTGCATGTGTTAAGCCTATCGCTAGCGTTCATCCTGAGCCAGGATCAAACTCTTCACTGTTATATCTTGTTTTGTTTGTTTCTGTTCTATGCTCGTGGATGTCTGTCTTTATTGTCCTTTTATCCTGTCTAGTAATTGTCGGTCAGATTCCTCTAATCGTTCTTGTACTACACTTCTTTCTGTCAATATCAAATATCTCAAAGATCTCTCGTGAAATCCGAATAGAGCTGCCTCCAAACTCGGACTACTATACTCTGTACAGCCTCTTGCCGCCTCAGATGCCAACCACGTTTCTGTCGTTTGCGAGTGCAAAGATAGAGCAAAGTTTTCATTCCCTCCAAATCTTTTCGCAAAATATTTCCCGATACTTGAACAGTTATTCCCTACTATACCCGCCTACCGCATATCAAATCAACCACTTAACTCTATATCATAGACCCGAAAAATTTTCGACCGACAATAACCTATACCCTCACCTCATCCCCTCCACAAGCCCTCTATGCCGCCCTACAAGCCACAGGACAGCACCTCCCACGAGGCCTAGAGCACGGGCCTCACGGTGCAATCTCGACAATCGCTAGTCCTATTGTTTACATTCATCAGTTTGCTCCTCATCGAGCTCGACAACCACGCTATCGTGCAGTGAAAACTCAAGCAACTCAAAAGAAAAGCCAAACCGAGAGAGCAGATCGTACACGCCCTCTATCTTAGGAGAGAGTATAGAAGGTTTGATCACTGTAATCTCGACTTGAGGGAACTGGCGGATATTGAGGAGGGCCGTACTACAGAAACTATAGACATGAAACTTCCAATGGGGATGCTGTACCATGGCCCAAACGAGGTATTCCTCTAGGATATACGGAGTATTTAGGTACTCTACACCTTCAATGTGATATTGCTCTCGAGGATGAGGTAGATAATAGTCTGGGCGATATTTCTCCACAACAGACTTTGACAAAGCGATATTCCAAGTATCTCCATGATCAAACTCATATATTGGCTGTCCAAGAAAGATACTAACCTCCCTTGCTATCTCTACAGCTTGCTCTTCATCGGCTGAGACAGGCTTCTTAGGGAATAGTTCTATGTATTCACTCTGCCCCATAGAGTTAGGATAATTGTATATACTATAGTGCTTTTTCTTGCGCAGAAAAAGGTCCTTCATCCTAAGGGGTGGATGCATAAGCCTACTCAATGCGCGCTGAAATATACCATCCTCTATATCTGCCATATCGGATGCAGAAAGGGTCTCAACTAGATTTCGCGTACCATCATCAAAGGTGATAATCTCTGCACTCCACGATCTATGTAAAAGCGCATGTAAGGTTGGCTTCTCAATATTGGACACAAACACTCGCCTAGGCTTGGGAATACGATATGCCATGGCGTATAGGCTCAGTGTACGTTTGTAGTCTTGAAACGCCGTTGCTGGCGTAACTTCAGAGATTATGATCCCTCCTCCTTGGCATTTCTCCTTGAGACGCAGTAGGTAGGCTTCAAGTTTCTCTGTCCTCCTCTGCATGCACCCAATAGCAAAAAAGGGCTCATCGGGATACAGCTCCATGATCCTCTCTGCAATAAGCACTTGCAGGGGAGTACAACAGATTATGATATTCATATCGCACCCTCCAACAGCTGACCTAGACGCCGATAGCCGGCCTCATTGAGATTGAGGCCATCATCGGTAAACTCGGGCGACAGCTTGCCAAAGCGGTTCTGCAGCGCATCATTGAGCTCTACAAAGTGCACACCGCCTATCTCCCGAAGGCACTGATTGAGCGCGCATATCTCCGCATTGCTACAGTCTACACGGAAGAGCGTTACGGGGCACTCCAGCAGATAGAGCCTAGCATCGGGGCGCAACGCCCTAAGACGCTCGAGGATATGCTCGACACGCTTCGCAATGGCCTCAACGGGGCCCTTACCTCGGCGGAGATCATTGATCCCAAACGATACGATAATGATACTACCTAGGCGACCCAGACGGCCAGCATCAAGGACGAGCTCTAGGTACTGAGCCGTGGTGATAGCCGTGAATGCAAGGTTCTGTACCGAACGACCCGACAGCTCATCGACCTCCCACTGACCAAGGTGAGCATCGCCTACTAGGGTGAGGTCTGCCTCCTGAGCCCAATAGGCCTCCTTGAGCCTGATCTCGCGCCTAGTCTGTGCCAGTAGGAGCGACTCTCGCTTGCGTTGCTGGGTGATGAAATAGAAGTGCTCGAAGTCGTCTCTGTCGTCGATGTCGATCGAGACGGACTTGTCCATATAGTACGCTAGGCTACGAGGCCCATAGAAATGCTTCTGCTCGAGGTAGGCATCGGGCTTGGCAATGAAGAACGCCCCATTGGGAGAATACTCGGGGAGATAGTTCTGACGGGCATAACGTGAGTAGTCTATATCGAAGTATTTGAGCGTGTTATCATTATCTATAGGGCGAGTAAGCACCGTTGGCTTGTGTGAGCTAGTCACAGAGGCCGCAAAGTCGTACCGCTCATAGTGAGCATCAAAGTAGGTACATATCTCCGCAACATGGTGAGCTGTCCTTAGAGGGCTAGTCGGCTGAAGCAATACAAAATAATCGTGCCCTTGATAGGTCGACCGCCCTAATAGATCTTCTATAACATCGAAAGAACTCGACCTATCGGTCGCCAAGTGATCGGGCCGACGATGAAAGGCTATCGGGTAGTGCGAGAGGATCTCGATGTACTCCTCGGAGTCGGTCGTCAACACTATGGTATGAAACACGTTCGCACCGAGTGCAGCCTCGATAGTATAGGCAAGCAGAGGCTTGCCGTCTGCCATCAGCATGTTCTTGTCGGGTAAGCCTTTGGAGCCACCTCTAGCGGTAATGATACATAGTCGTCTCATTTTTCTTTTTCTATATCCTACGACATTCGGTCATATTTATGCCACAAAAGTACATCTTTTTGTTTGTGTAAATATACTTCCTCTCTCCAAAAGGACAGCACACAACTATCACAGGACAACACAACGATCAATCACCTCTTGCATAGCCTCGATACAGGGCTTCTGCATCTAAGAGGCTACTGATAGGAGACCTGCATCTGTCGATATTCAATCTTCGCATCTGTCGATATTCAACATCCTCACTCGTCGATATTGAACATCGATGGGTGGGGGTATTCAATCCTCGCAGGAGGGAGCAATGTCGTTGGTCGAGAGCTGGTGGCTACTGACGAATGAGTACTAACCAACGAACAACTGACCAAGTGAAGGATAGAGCTACATATAGAGCCAGAAGCTGTACCCCAAACTAGCCCTGCACGAGAGGAGGATAGGCGTAGGCTAATCCACATAAAACAGCTACCTTTGTGGAGCTGTCGGCAAGCATAGTAGACGGCAGTATATCGCTAGAGGGCGATATACTCATGCAATACGTTATATGGTAGAGACTTATGACTGACAAAACAAGGACTTCTATCCTGCTCATCTACACTGGAGGAACGATAGGCATGCTCGAGAACCCTGCCACAGGAGTTCTAGAGCCTCTAGACTTCGCCTATCTCAAGGATCAGGTACCTGAGCTCGAGGCTTTGTCGTGCGACATCAGTATCAGTACCCTCGAGCCCCCCATCGACTCCTCAGCGATCACTCCAGAGGCGTGGGTACGCATCGGGCGTATCATCCTCGAGGGCTACGATACCTTCGATGGCTTTGTCGTCTTGCATGGCACCGATACGATGGCCTTCTCGGCCTCTGCCCTTAGCTTCATGCTACGAGGACTGGCCAAGCCTGTCATCTTCACCGGTAGCCAGCTACCTATAGGACGCCTACGCACCGATGGCAAGGAGAACCTCATCTCCGCGATCGAGATCGCCTCGGCACGCACCGAGGAGGGGCTACCACGAGTTCGTGAGGTGTGCATCTTCTTCCAGAATGCCCTCTTGAGAGGCAATAGAGCGAGCAAGGTCAGTGCTGATCAGTTTCAGGCCTTCAAGAGCCACAACTACCCTCGCCTGGCCTACACGGGTATCGACATACGCTACAACGACAACTTCATCCACCCTGCTAGCCCTGAGCGCGAGCTCGAGCTCTATGAGCAGGTAGACACCAATGTCGCTATTCTAAAGCTCTTCCCTGGTATTACACCCACCCAAGTCAACGCTATCCTAGGCATCGAGGGGCTTAGAGGGGTGGTGCTGGAGACTTTTGGCTCGGGCAATGCTCCCAACGCTCCATGGTTTATCGAGGCTCTCCGTGGGGCGATAGAGCGTGGCGTCATGATCATCAACGTAACGCAGTGTAGCACTGGATACGTCGATATGTGTCGCTACGAGACGGGGCATAGGCTGCACACCATGGGAGTAATCAGTGGGATGGATATGACGACAGAGGCCGCTATCACCAAGCTCATGGTGCTCTGTGGGCAGGGCTTCGATAGAGAGAAGGTGGCGCGCCTCATGGCCAAGCCTATACGTGGCGAGATGAGCCTCGACCCCGAGGGCGATGACCTCATGTGCTGGGAGATCCTCAATGAGCTGGGCGCATAGCACCCTCCTCTAGGGCACAGAGTACTAACCTATCAGAAAAGAATAAGGAGATCAGCATAAAGTGATTAGATTTATGAGCTTGGCTAGTGGTAGTAGTGGCAACTGCTACTACCTAGGCCACGAAGACGGGGGCATCTTGATAGATGCAGGTATCCCTGTACGGAGTATATCCAAGGCCCTCAAGCCCCTTGATATATCCCTCGACTCGGGGCATATCAAGGGGGTGATCGTTACGCACGAGCATGCCGACCACGTACGCACCGTCGGTGTACTCGGTAGTGTATATCACATCCCTATCTACGCGAGCGTCCCTGTGCACAATAGCATACAGTCTAGTCGCTTCATCAGCGAAGACCTAGGAGCCTCACGGCGCAACATAGAGCTCGGTCAGCACCTCAGCCTCGCTGGGCTCGACATCACGAGTTTCCTCGTGCCACACGATAGCGTGCTCAACTTTGGTTATTACATTCGCTGTGGCGACTTTAGCTTCACACTGGCGACAGACATCGGGCACGTTACCTCCGAGATCAAGCACTACGCTGGCCTCGCTAAGTACCTCGTCGTCGAGGCCAACTACGACCCCGAGATGCTACGCAGTGGCCCCTATCCGTCTTTCCTCAAGGAGCGCGTAGCCAGCCCCGAAGGGCATCTAAGCAATACAGAGGCGGCAGACCTCATCGCTGAGGTCTACACCCCTCATATGCAGCATATATGGCTCTGCCACCTAAGCAAAGACAACAACCACCCCGACCTATGCTGGAAGACCGTGGAGAACAAACTCTACTACGACAAGGGGGTGCGTGTGGGCCGATCGGACGATGCCGGTACCCTATTTGCCTATGGCACCAAGGACGTCATCATCGACGTGCTGAGCAGAGTAAAGCCTACAGCAGTCTATCATCTAGAGCAGTAAACTATGGCTAAGCTGACCCTCGTACCTACGCCCATAGGCAACCTCGAAGACATCACTCTAAGGGCTCTAAACACCCTAAGACGTGTCCAGCTCATCCTAGCTGAGGATACACGCACCACGGGGATACTGCTTCATCACTTCGAGATCAAGTGCCCGCTCCAGAGCTATCATATGCACAACGAGCACAAGAGCCTAGAGCAGATCCTCCAGCGTATCGAGACTCTCGAGGATGTGGCTCTAGTGTCGGACGCTGGCACACCCGCCATTAGCGACCCTGGGTTTCTACTGGTGCGTGAATGCCTCCGCCGAGGCTTCGAGGTCGAGTGCCTTCCTGGAGCCACAGCATTCGTGCCGGCTTTGGTCGCCTCGGGGTTGCCTACCGACAGGTTTGTCTTCGAGGGGTTCCTACCTCAGAAGAAGGGGCGACAAACGCGCATCAACGCCCTCGCCTCCGAGGAGCGTACGATCGTGCTGTACGAATCGCCTCATCGGGTCGTTAAGACGCTGACACAGCTTGCCGAGCAGAGAGGAGGCGACTGCCCTGCCGTAGCCGCTCGCGAGCTCTCCAAGCTCCACGAAGAGATACGCCGTGGTACGCTGGCAGAGCTCCTAGAGCACTTTGCGCACACCCCCCCCGAGGGGAGAGTTTGTGCTACTGATCGGACGCCCAAGTGCCCTACCAGCCACAGAGCCCGAGGCTGAAGCCCCTGCACGTAGCAAGAAGAAAAAGAAGTCTTATGAGTAATACGATCGTCGGGCGACTAGCCCTAGTGCTCCTAGCGAGCACCATACTGGCGTCCTGTGTTAGCCAGTCTTCGTACACAGACCTCAAGGAGCAGTACGACTCTATCGCCATGGCCAACCAAGAGATAGAAAATGACTTCTATCAGACCGACTCGCTCGTGGCCAGCGTCTTATCCCAGTTTCAGGAGATAGGCCACATCGAGAATATGATCAACGTGAATATCCCTGCAAGCGAGTCGCCACGCAACGAACAACGGCGTATCCGCGACAACATGAAGCTCATATACGAGCGCCTAGACAAGAGTAGTGAGATCATCAACGACCTCACCAAGCAGATAGAGAGCAAGGGCAAGGCTAACGTCCGCCTACTCAGCACACTATCGATACTAAGGCTACAGATAGAGCAACAACGCGAGCACACCAAGCAGTACGAGCAGGAGGTAGACACTCGCTGGGGCTTGATCAGACGCCTCGAGCACCGCATGAATAGCCTCAAGGACGAGATGCGTCGCATACGGCGCGACCAAGAGCTCTACGATGAGCTCCTCAATGCCCGAGAGCGCGAACAGAATACTGTGCGCTACTGCATAGGCTCTAGCCGCGATCTACGTGATATGGGCATACTGCGAGGCAAGCAGGTATCGATACAAGATGCTAAGCTCGACTACCTAACACGTGCCGACCAGATGCAGCTACGTGAGCTCCCTCTAGAGGCCACCAAGGCCAAGCTCCTCAGCATTCACCCTAGCAGCACCTACCAGCTAGTACCCAGCGACAAGAAACAGCTCACACTCGAGATCCTAGACCTCGAAGGCTTCTGGGCCTACTCACGCATCCTCATCATCGAGGTGGAGTAGCGGACGCCGAGCATCCCTCGCCATACACAGCATGCGCCTCAGTCTGTATAGACGAGGCGCATGATCGTTTTGGTCTGTGGGGTACATCGATACCCCTCGCTACGGCAGAGACCTAGGAGCCACAGAGGCTGATGATCTGCGCAGACGAGGAGAGCCTCGGCACGCCGCTCGTGCCCTATCTTCTTGTCTATCAATATACGGCTAATGCGCTTGCTTCCAGACATCCCCATGGGCTGCATGCGCTCCCCTTGGTGAGGTGAACGCACCACTAGCACCTCTCGATGCCCCCTCGGCAGAGCCTCCCAATCGAAGGCCACCTCACTGCTCCCTAGGGCTAGAGGGGCAAGGCCATCTGCACGCTCTAGAGAGACGTGTAGCACACCTCGAGGTAGGGCGTAGGTCTGCGTCGCCCCCAGCGGAGGGATCGGTAGCTCTAGGCGATAATCGCCCTGCATGGTATCGAGAGCGAGGATCTCTAGGTAGCCCCAAGAGCGAATGAGGCGATGCGATGCTGACTCGAAGTATCGCCCCGAGGGAAGAGCTGGGAGGCTAGCACTTATGGCCCTGCACTGCTCTCCCGAGAAGCCGTAGTCGCGCAAGATCTCGAAGAGCAAAGTCTCGGGATGAGGACTAGCCATTAGACCCTCGATGTGGATACCGCTAGGCCCTAGGATAGCCCTGCGATAGTGCTCGATAGCCTCGTGGTAGAAGAGCTCTGCCCCCTGCACCTGAGTCATAGACCGCTGTACGTTGTCGAGAAAGCCTGGGTTAAGCTGGCCGTAGGTGGGGATGAGGGTGTGGCGGATATAGTTGCGCTGATAGCGTTCGTCGCTATTGCTCTCGTCCTCGCGCCAAGGCTGACCTAGGCTAGCTAAGTAGGCGCGTATCTCGCTAGGCATACAATCCATGAGTGGGCGGATGACACCATCATCTCGACGATAGGGCATACCACTTAGGCCTCGAATGCCTGTGCCCTTGGCGAGGTTGAGCAAGAGGGTCTCGACCCTATCCTGAGCATTGTGTGCCACAGCCACATAGCAGGGCAGATGCGCTAGGCGTATCTCCTCAAACCAAGCATAGCGTAGTGCACGAGCAGCCATCTCTATCGACACCCCTCGCTCGCTCGCATAAGTGCGTGTATCGAAGCGACAGCTCTCTAGGGCGACCGAATGCTCTGAGCAGAGCTGGTGCACGAAAGCCTCGTCGGCATCGCTTGCAGAGGCTCGTAGCCGAAAGTTGCAATGCAGGGCCGACACCCTATAGCCGAGAGCTAGCAAGGCACGAAGCAGAGCTACCGAGTCGGCACCTCCACTAAGGGCTACTAGGATGTGCGCTCCAGCCTCGCAGAGATGCTCACGCTCGATGCAGGCCTCGACTCGTCGCTCTAGGGGATGCAGATACCTATTCATACAGCTACGATGCTAGTAAAGAGCGAGGGTGTGCCCTGGTCGCCCTCGGACACACCCTCGTGATACGGGGTTGGTTACTGCTCGCACCCTAGCTCTGGATCGACCATGATGCGTCCGCAGTACTCACACACGAGGACTTTCTTGTGGAGCTTGATGTCGAGCTGGCGCTGAGGTGGGATCTTGTTGAAGCATCCGCCACAAGCATCTCGATCGACGCTCACCACGGCAAGGCCATTGCGAGCACCTTCGCGAATGCGGTGAAAGGCACGCAGGAGACGCTCCTCGATCTGCTCCTCGAGGGCCTTGGCTCGAGAGCGTAGGCCTTCCTCCTCCTGCTTGGTCTCGCTCTTAATCTGCTCGAGCTCGTCTCGCTTGACCTTGAGGTCTTGCTGGCGCTCCGAGATACTCTCCTTGAGAGCTGCGATGCGTTCCTTGCGTGTCGTCTGCTCGCTAGTCGCCTCGTTGATCTTCTTGTGCGAGAGCTCTATCTCCAAGCCTTGGTACTCGATCTCCTTCGAGAGGTTGTCGTACTCGCGGTTGTTCTTAACCTGCTCTAGCTGGCCCTTGTACTTCTCGATGAGGGTCTCAGCATTGGCTATCTTGGCTTTCTCGCCTGCCGTGAACTGGCTGACGCGCTTGAGCTCCTCCTCAAGGTTCGCTAGGCGGGTCTCCATACCAGCTATCTCGTCCTCGAGGTCCTGCACCTCTAGGGGTAGCTCGCCACGGAGCGTCTTGATGCGGTCGATCTCGGAGTAGATATCCTGTAGGCTACGCAGGTCTATCAGCTTCTCCTCGATCGTCTTTTCTTGCACCACCACGGGTGCATCGTTGGTTGCTGCTTTCTTAGCCATATATATTGCTAGATTGTTTTGATCCTATTGTTATCTATACTACTTATGCGGACTGCAAAGGTAGGAAATTTCTGTGATATAATCTCATAGAAGAGGCGTGTAGACACGCTCTCGCTCTCAAAGTGCCCTACGGTAGCGAGCGTTAGCCCCTCGGCATCGAGGTAGTCGTTGTACTTGGCCTCTCCCGTTACTAGGAGATCGGCACCAGCTCTGCGCGCTACACTACACAGGAAGGCACCGGCACCGCCACAGATGGCCACACGCTGTACCAGCTCTGCTCCCCGACCTGCGTACATGAGCTTGTCGGTGGCGAAGTAGCCCTTGAGATGCTCCAGATAGTCCCTGAGAGGCATAGGCGCAGGCAGGTTGCCCACTATACCAGAGCCAGCTGTAGGGAGTGGGTTGGCTAGAGGCACGAGGCTAAAGGCAGGTACCTCATAGGGATGAGCCTCGTGTAGAGCCGACACCACGGCGGTGCTACAGCCCGTGGGGAGCACTACCGAGAGTCGCACCTCCTCGACCTGCTCTAGTGCGCCAGCCTCGCCAACGAAGGGGCTAGAGCCCTCTAGAGGGCGAAATGTACCCATCCCTAGCGACGCATAGCTACAGCTATCATAGGCACCTATACGCCCTGCGCCTGCCGCCCATAGAGCCTCCTGCACTGTGGCGAGATGTTCGCTAGGAACGAAGGTCGTCAGCTCGCACATGCTTCCCTTGAGCGTCTCTAGGGGTACGACGTCCGTTAGGCCTAGCTCGCGGGCTAGCATGGCGTTGAGCCCGGCGGGTGCGTTGTCGGCACTGGTATGTGCCGAGTAGACGGCTATATCGTGCCTCAGTGCTAGGCGAGTGGCTCGCTCTACATCGCTACCGGTGCCGATGCGCTTGAGCCCCTTGAAGAGCAGGGGATGGTGAGTTACGACGAGGTTGTATCCGAGGGCGATGGCCTCCTCTATCACAGCCTCTGTAGGGTCTACAGCGAGCAATACCCCCGTAGCCTCTAGCTCTAGGTCGCCTATCTGTAGACCACTATTGTCCCAGCTCTCCTGTAGCCATAGAGGAAGCTGTGCCTCTAGGGCTCTGATGATTGACTTGATTTTCATCTCTTTATCTCCTAAACGAATAGGCTAAAGCAAACGACCGCCTAGGGCGTCCTCTGCCTTAGCCTATTCACTGATTTCTGCGTAAACGCCTACTTCATGAAGGCTACGAGACCCATACAGCCTCGGTATATACTTGGCTCTACCGCGCTACGGGGCGGATGTCGAGGTGTAGCTCATCGAGCTGTTCCTGATCGATGAGCGAGGGGGCATCGATCATCACGTCACGTCCAGCGTTGTTCTTTGGGAAAGCTATACAGTCGCGAATGCTATCGAGCCCTGCGAAGAGCGACACTAGGCGGTCGAGCCCATAGGCGATACCTCCGTGGGGAGGGGCTCCGTACTTGAAGGCATTGAGCAGGAAGCCAAACTGGTCTTGAGCCTTCTCGGGCGTAAAGCCCAACAGCCCAAACATCTCGCCCTGTAGCTGGCTATCGTGGATACGTATAGAGCCTCCGCCCACCTCTACACCATTGATCACCATATCGTAGGCATTGGCGCGCACACGCGCTGGGTCGGTAGCCAGCAGGGGGATGTCCTCGGGCTTGGGGGAGGTGAAGGGGTGGTGCATCGCATAGTAGCGCTGTGTCTCCTCGTCCCACTCCACTAGGGGGAAGTCCACCACCCATAGGCAGCTAAACGTATTCTTGTCTCGCAGACCAAGCTGTGTCCCTAGCTCTAGGCGTAGCTCACAGAGCTGTTTGCGCGTCTTGTGCGTAGGGCCACACATCAGCAGGATGAGGTCGCCAGGCTCTGCGCCCATGCGGGCGCGTAGGGTTTGGAGGGTCTCCTGCGTGTAATACTTGTCCACACTGCTCTTCACCACTCCGTCGGCCTCTACACGAGCATACACGAGCCCTGTAGCACCTATCTGTGGGCGCTTGACGAAGTCCGTCAAGGCATCGAGCTGCTTGCGCGTATAGCTACCTGCCCCCTTGGCACAGATACCCCCGACATACTCGGCGGTATCAAAGACAGGGAAGCCGTGCCCCTGCATCACGTCCATCACCTCCACGAACTGCATCTCGAAGCGCGTATCGGGCTTGTCCGACCCATACAGGCGCATCGCATCGGCAAAGCTCATGCGTGGTAGAGGCAGAGGGATCTCTATGCCACGAAGTGCGCGAAAGAGGTGCTGTGTCATCCCCTCAAAGACCGTCAGCACGTCCTCCTGCTCCACGAAGCTCATCTCGCAGTCGATCTGCGTAAACTCGGGCTGGCGGTCGGCACGAAGGTCCTCATCGCGAAAGCACTTGACGATCTGGAAATATTTGTCGAAGCCACTCACCATCAGTAGCTGCTTGAAGGTCTGTGGGCTCTGAGGTAGCGCATAGAACTGGTTGGGGTTCATCCGGCTAGGCACCACGAAGTCGCGCGCGCCCTCGGGTGTCGACTTGATGAGTACGGGCGTCTCTACCTCGAGGAAGCCCTGACTATCTAGGTACTTGCGCACCTCTATCGTGCAGCGGTGACGCAGCTCTAGGTTGGCGCGCACAGCACTGCGGCGTAGGTCTAGGTAGCGGTACTTCATACGCAGGTCGTCGCCTCCGTCGGTGTCGTCCTCGATAGTGAAGGGTGGGGTCTCTGAGGCATTCAGTAGGCGTAGCTCCTTGACCTCTATCTCTACGTCGCCTGTGGGCAGATTGGGGTTCTTGTTGGAGCGTTCGCTCACCACGCCCGTTACCTGTATCACATATTCGCGTCCGAGCTCTTGGGCCTGCTCCGAGAGCTCTCGCCCAGTGTGCTCTTCGTTGAAGACGAGCTGCGTGATGCCATAGCGGTCGCGCAGGTCCACGAAGGTCATACCACCCATACGGCGCGCCTTCTGCACCCACCCAGCTAGGGTTACGATCTGCCCTACCTGATCGAGCCTAAGCTCTCCACACGTCCTAGTCCTATACATAAGTCTAAATTTCTTCTATAAGCTATTCCTTGATAATGCCACAAAAATACAGATTTCTTCGCAATCTCCGTACGTCTTGCTGCTAGACGCATCGGGGCACACCCTATCGCCCGCCTCACGACTTCGTAGGCAGAGCTAGCCATCACCTCTACACGCCACGCGCATCGCTCAGCCACCGAAAGTCGCTTGACTAGATA
This sequence comes from Porphyromonas sp., assembly GCA_041854325.1. GTDB lineage: Bacteria > Bacteroidota > Bacteroidia > Bacteroidales > Porphyromonadaceae > Porphyromonas. The sequence continues at coordinate 6,832 of JBHACB010000004.1, read as the reverse complement.
GGCTTCTCCTTCGGATCAAATCGTTCGATGTTTTTGGCCAAAAACATCGAATGATTTGCCTCAAAACATCGAACTTTTTCTCAAAAAACATCGATGTTTTTGCCCCAAAAGTTCGATGTTTTTCGTCCATATCATCATCCCTCTCTGCTCTAGCCCTTTATACTCTTGTTTTCCGTGGGCATAGACGCCACAGCCTGCCATGCCGATGTAGACCTCTTTAGGCCCCTTTGCCCTCTCTGATCAGGTCTTTCATTCTTTTAATATAGAATATGATGCAGGCAGGGCCACCGCATCAAAATATACCTCATTGATTATCAATGACAGTCCTTCTCTGTAAAGCTGAGATCAGGAGAAAGGAACACAGAGATGTGATCTGATAATCAATATATTAAGAAGATGACAAGAATTTGATACGGTGGCCCTAGCTGATAGCGCGAGAATGAGCAAAATAGCTTACTTTTGTGTATGTAAAAACTATCTGCGCAGATGAAGTCGACAGACCAACCCACGAAGCCATTCAATCTCGCCTTCGCTCGAGATCTCGTACTCATCACTATCGGCTCGCTACTGCTGGCCGTCGGGTATTCGCTGTTTCTCGCCCCTGTAAACATCGTCCCTGGCGGCGTCTATGGGCTTAGTATAGTGATCAATCACATTACCAAAGGGCTGTTTGAGACCTACCCCAATGGACTAGAGATAGGTACCATAGCTCTATTCTTCAACGTACCTCTCTTCTTGCTGGCTCTCGGTAGCCTAGGGCGTATGACGGCCGTCAAGACGGTTATCACCTTCGTGCTGACGGCTGTCTTTACCAACATGGTGAGCGATCTATCGGGTGGCAAGGCTATCGTAGAGGGCGACCCCCTCCTCTGTGCCTTCTATGGAGGAGCTATCCTAGGCTTCAGCGTCTACCTTATCTTCATGGCCTACGCTACCTGTGCCGGTACCGACACCCTAGCTCGAGTACTCGCAGCGCGTACCAACATCAAGGTCAGCACCCTCATCATCATCGTAGACTCTGTCGTGGTGTTCCTAGGGCTCATAGCCTTCGGCGACTGGCGCGTGCCACTCTACAGCTGGATCACCATCTTCGTCTATGGCAAGGTGGTAGACATCCTACAGCCCAGCAACCCCTTCAAGTCGATCTTCATCATCAGCAACCGCACACAGGAGCTTCGCGACCTACTAGTGCTAGAGCTAGGGGTACGTGGTACCTTCCTCCATGGCCGAGGTATGTATCAGGGGCTAGAGCGTGAGGTGATCTTCCTCATCCTAGAGCGCCGGCAGGTACAGCAGATCAAGGACCGCGTGCTCGAGCTCGACCCCGAGGCCTTCATCACCACAGCCGATGCCTCCAACGACTCTCGCCCCAAACTTGTATAATGCAATGTATCACTCCCTATGAAACAGCTACTCTACTCCATCGCAGGGCTACTGCTCGCCCTATCGATCCTCGCGGCACAGCAGAGCACTCAGCAGCGTGTGCAGGTGCTCCTCGAGACCAGCAAGGGGAAGATCACCCTAGAGCTGTACAACGAGACGCCCGCACACCGCGATGCCTTCATTGCCAACGTCAAGGCTGGGAGCTACGATGGTGTCATCTTCCACCGCGTCATCCGCGACTTCATGATACAGGGCGGCAACCTCGAGACGCGAGGCCTATCGGCACAGGCAGAGATACCCGACGACTCTACAGCGGGCACACTGCCAGCCGAGATTATGGTCGATAGGTTCGTCCACGAGCGTGGTGCCCTAGCGGCAGCTCGCACGGGCGATGAGGTCAATCCCGAGAAACGCTCCTCAGCGACACAGTTCTACATCGTCACGGGCAAGTTCTTCACCGACTACGACCTCGCAGAGGAGACCAAGCGCAAGGGCATACAGTACACGGCAGATCAGCGCGATGCGTACAAGTTTAGGGGCGGAGCGCCTCATCTCGACGGAGGCTATACCGTCTTCGGTCGGCTGATCGATGGCTGGAAGGTGGTAGATAAGATACAGCGTGTGGAGACCAATGCAGAGGATCGCCCCGTGAAGAATGTCGTGATCCGCAAGGCCTCTATCGTAGAGCCCAAGAAGAAATAGCCCCCCTCGATGCAGCATCTGAATACTAGACAGAAGCCCTACCGAGAGCTTCTGAAGGTCGGTCTACCTATCATCTTGGGGCAGGTCGGGGTGATACTCGTGAGCTTCGTAGACAACATGATGGTGGGGCGCTACGACACCAACCACTTCGCCTCGGCTTCGTTTGTCAATAACATCTTCGCTCTCGTGTACGTCCTAGGGATAGGCTTCGCCTACGGCCTGACGCCTCTAGTGACGACAGCCTGGACCAAGCACAAGCCCTACAAGGCTGGGGGGCTACTACGCCTTAGCCTATACCTCAACCTCGCCCTAGCCCTCGTCTCTACCCTCGTGATGGGCGTATTGTACTTCTACCTCGATCGCTTCGACCTCGCCCCCGAGCTCCTGCCTATCGTGCGCCCCTACTACATCCTACAGATGATTAGCTTCGTCTTCTTCATGCTCTTTGGCGCATTCAAGCAGTTCTTTGACGGCACAGGGCATACCTCCGTGGGCATGTGGGCGATCTTGGGCTCCAACGTCCTGAATATCGGGCTCAACTGGCTCCTCATCTACGGCCACTGGGGCTTCCCCGAGTGGGGGCTACTAGGGGCAGGTATCGCCACCTTGGCATCACGCATCTTCGTGCTCGCGATCTTCGCCTCTTTCTTCGCCTCAGCGCACTTTGCCATGAGTAGGCGAGGCTTCTGTGCGGGCATCTGGTGTAGACGCAACGTCTCTCGTCTCCTGCGCCTAGGCATTCCCGTAGGGCTATATGCAGGTGTCGAGACGGCCTCCTTCACGATAGCACTCCTCTTCGTAACGCGCCTCGGTACGCTACCACTAGCGGTGCATCAGATCCTGTGCGTCGTTACGACTATAGGTTTCTTCATGTATTATGGCCTAGGGGCAGCTACCACTATCCTCGTAAGCCGATACCGCACCGAGGGTGACCTCGCTGGGGCTCGTATCGCCTCGCAAGTAGGGCTAGAGCTGTGTATCGCTACAGCACTAGTGGCCATGGCACTCATGCTGGCTACGAGGAGCTTCGTAGGGCGCATCTTCTCCGAAGACGAGACCATAGTCGCCATGACGAGCATAGCCCTAATACCGGTCATCCTCTATCAGCTTGGCGATGCCATGCAGGTGCTCTATGCCAATGCTCTGCGAGGCATGGAGGACGTAACGCACATGGCGATCTATGCCTGCCTCGTACACCTACTCCTAGAGCCGGGCCTAGCGTATTTCTTGGGCTTCCACATCGGGCTAACCGACCCTACCAAACAGCTTACGGCCATTTGGTTTGCATTCCCTGTAGGGCTACTCACGCTGGGTATTCTCTTTCGCCGTCGCTTCGTCCGCATCACCCGAGAGCGGCGCGCCACACGGCCCAAGTAGAGCACCCCGATACATCTACACGAGAGAGAGGCTTGCAAGTACTGCACTTGCAAGCCTCTCTCTCGTAGCTACTCTCTAGAGCAGGCAGGCTAGAAGATCACCTGAGCCCTGAGCTGGAGGGTGTGGAAGTCGATACCACGGCTAGGGATACCCGTAATGCTACCACCCGAGCTGGCGTTGGCATCGTGGTCGAGGTAGGTGTAGTTGAGTGCGAAGAGGAGGTTGGCACGGGGATACCAGTTGAGGCCAACCATCGTCGAGAAGGCCTTGCCTGCGTTGATAGGCGTATCAGCCTTGGCATCGTTGGCATCTACCTGACCTACGCGAGCTATGAGCTCGAGGTTGCCCCCCTTGACTACATTGGCCACAGGGCTAAAGTGTGCATCCGAGGCCACGTATGCACGCTGCTTGCCACGGAGCATATAGCTACCCGTGATCGTCCAGCCCGAGAGGAAATTGGTACGACCTGCTACCTGCGTGATGTGGTTGAAGAGGTACTCACCCGTGAAGTAGAGCTTGTCAAACTTCACTGCTGCCTCTACCCCACCGAGCCAATAGCTCTTGACCTGTGGCAGGGTGAAGCTGATGAAGCGATGGGCATCGATAGCCGACTCTGGAGCTGTAGAGAATGCCATGCTACGGGGATAGTCGGGCGTCCCCTCCGAGGGCTCTGGACGACGCCAGCGCCCGTAGGCTCCGAGGTGGATCGTCGTGTACTCATTGTTCACAGGGATATAGGCTACACGAGCAGCAGCACCGAAGCCGTCATCGCCCCTATTGGCCACCGTCGTACGGCTACCCACTGTGCCGGCATAGATACCGCCAGCTAGCCAGTGGTGGCGCCCATAGTGGACGTAGGTGATCCCCCAGTATCGCTCGCCACGCGTCAGCATGGACACAGCCATGGGGGTCTGCACGTTGAGCAGGCGCGAGGCGGTGCTATTCTCCATACTCACAGGGTCCTTGAAGTATCCCATGATGAGGCGACTCTGCTTGTGAAAGTAGTAGTTGATGATGACGTCGCACAGCGTTACACGTCTGTTGGCAAAGTCGGCATCAAATCGCCCGAGCCACTTGTCGCCAAAGGTGGCATTGAAGCCTAGGCGGAGCTGAGACAGGTTGCCTGCGTTGGAGAAGCGGAAGGCGTCTGTCCGATACTTGACATCCGAGAGGTCTGTCTGAGGGCTGTAGACTGCACCATCGAAGGTGATACGTGCATCAAACTTGACGCGCAGGTCGTTGGTCCCCTGGACAATCGTTGCGTCCTGTGCCACAGCGACACCCATACCGAGTGTACACGCTAGGCCAAATAGTAACTTTCTCATAGATAACACCGTTATATGATTACACAATTGGGTTGTATACGCGATCTCTCGTCTCTATTTACTCGCTCCTATGTAGAAGCGGATGAGCTCGTCGAGGGCCTTGTGGCAGGCCTTACAGAAGGTAGGATATGTATTGGTACGCATACGGCAGTCGTAGCTAGCACGATACATACCTCGCTTGCTATAGGCTGCGCCCTCGTACACCCCCACAGGATAGCGGTCTCTGTCCGCTACGGGCGTGGGGATAGGGGTAGACTGGGGGATGAGGCTCGACCACTTCTTGCCCTCAAAGTCTCGAAGGCTGGTAACATTCTGCTCCCAAGGCTCGACGGCCTGCGAGTACGAGTCGGTCATCGCATCATCGTCATAGAAATATTCGTCGGCTAGCCCCCCAAAGCTATGCCCAAACTCGTGCACCACGACGGGCAGGAAGTGCTCGGGATGGATGGAGCTCAGGGTGTACGAGTTGTAGATACCTCCCCCACCATAGACCTCCGTATTGGCGAGGATGATGATGTGCTCATAGGCGATACCGACCAGAGCCTCGTGGATGGCCTTGATGCGTCGGCTCGTGAGATAACGCTCGCTGTAGAATGTGTCGAAGTGAGCTCCAAATGCCGTGCGTCGCCAGCTAGCAGCCCTAGGCACGCTGACGCCAGAGTCGAGCGAAGGCGACTTGACGGCCACGATGTTGATACTCTGCCGGTGTGTATTGAATGGCTCATAGCGTAGTAGCTCTGTAGCAGCTCTACGGGCATCGGCCATGTACTTGTCCATCTCGGCCTCGGTATAGCCCTCGGCCAGTATAGCGATGTCGATACAGGCACGGCTATCTCCCCCTCGGTGTAGATACTCGTGGGGCAGAGGAGGCTCAGCACCGCGGTGGTGAATGAGTATATCGGCCGGATCGACGTGCGTCCTCTGGCGCACCACGACCTGACGCTCTAGGTTCTCGAGCTCTAGGTCTATCGTTACGGGTGCCTTGGGGAAGGGCACTAGGTAGACGTTCTCGTAGCTACGGCTGGTGCGCTGAGCCTCCTCGGTAGACATCCACTCCTGAAAGAGGGACGAGAACGATGTGCGGTACAGCACACGCCCATCGCTCTGGCTACGCACGGTGATACGCCCCGTACCCTGCAATGGGAGGCTATCGAGGTGGTGCCGACGGCCATACCAGCCCGGTAGCATGTGTAGCTCCTCGGGGTAGACCTGCACCTGCTTGGCATTGCCAGCAAATGAGTAGTCGAGACGCAGGGTACTGTCTGCAAAATAGTGCTCAAACTGCTGAGCATAAGCCTCTCCCACGAGGAGGCATACGAGAATGATAGTTAGCCTTCGCAACATACGATATAGGTTGTATAATCTTTAGTTCCACCGATTGCTCCTAGGGCAAAGATAGCAAAAAATCGCTTCGCCATATAACCTATGCCTCCACCATGCACAGCCAATAAACAAAACACCCACCTCTCCCACCCCACACACTTTACTTAATCTATCCCCACTACCCCCTCTCGCGCGCATCCCTAGGGTGAACGGCACGGACACCCTAGGGCGGAAAAAAGGCATCTCTAGGGTGGACGAGGCGTTCACCCTAGGGCAATGGCTCCCCCCTCCCAAGCGTCATACCCAGCACTCGGGCCGTGTGGGCATCCACCGACCCCAGTAGCGATGGGTAGCAGGGCATCTCCTCCCAATGCACTCCCCAGCTACAGGCGGTCAGGGGGAAGGGTTTACATAATTTTAGTACCTTTGTATCGAATAACTAGAGGGTACAGACGCTTGGTGTAGCAAGCGTCTGATCCTCGTTGCTATGCTCACTACGTGAAGATTGTCTATTGTCTGCAAGCTCTATCGCGCGCTGGTGGTATCGAGCGTGTTACCTCTCTCAAGGCCAACTACTGGATCGAGAGGGGCGATGAGGTGCATATCATCACCACAGATCAGCGAGGGGCCGAGTTCGCTTTCCCTCTAGACGCGCGTGTACAGCACCACGACCTAGGGCTCGACTACGAGCACGACAACGACCTAGGTCGCTGGCGACGGCT
>JBHACB010000003.1:0-10479 GCA_041854325.1 Porphyromonas sp. | reverse complement strand
CTCATCTACAAGGGAGGAGCCTTTCGCCCCCTGCCTCGAGGACTGATAAGTGCAGTGTGCACCCCCCTCTTCTCGTGGAGAGACAAGCTGCGTATCCTGCTCGAGCCGTGGCGCAAGGCTGGGGCCGACCCTGACGAACCTGTTGCCGATCTCGTACGCCGGCGTTTGGGGCAGTCGTTCTACACCTACGCTGTCGATCCCTTCATCGGAGGTATCTATGCCGGCGATGCCGAGAGGCTCGTCACACGCCATGCCCTACCCAAGCTCTATGCTCTAGAGCAGGAGTATGGGAGCTTCGTACGTGGTGCTATCGCCAAGGCTCGACAACCCAAGTCGGAGCGCGATCGGCTGGCTACACGAGAGGCATTCTCCACGCACGGAGGTCTGGAGAGTCTCATCAAGGCCCTCGCCACTAGCGTGGGGCCTAGCAGAGTATCGTTATCAGCTCAGACAACCTCCCTAGAGAGGCTCCCCTCTGGGCTATGGCAGGCCACCGCGACTACCCCCCTCGGCACAGAGCTCTATACTGCTAGGCACGTCATTACCACCATCGGTAGCCAAGAGCTCATCGATCTATTACCTCCCTCTACTCCCAGCGAACTGATAGCACCACTGCGCGCCCTACGCTACGCCCCCATAGTGCAGGTAGCCGTAGGTTACAAGGCCATCGAGGGAGTAGACTTCGATGCCTTCGGAGGGCTCGTGCCCAGCTGCGAGGATCGAGAGCTCCTCGGTATCCTCAACCCCTCGGCAGGCTTTGGAGGGCGTGCCCCACGAGGTGGGCTATTGCTCTCGGTCTTCCTCGGTGGTATGCGTGCTCCAGAGATCATCGAGCTGAGCGATGAGGCGATCGCACAGCTTGTACGTACGCGCCTCGCCTCCATGCTAAACCTTGAGAGAACACCCGATTTACTACAGATATTTCGGCATCCTAGAGCGATCCCCCAGTACGAGGCATCTACAGATGCCCGCCTAGCCTCCATCGCCCGCCTAGAGGAGCTCTATCCAGGGCTCGTCATAGCAGGCAATATGTGCGACGGCATCGGTATCCCCGATCGTATTGGGCAAGCTTATGCCATAGCCGATCGTTTATCTTCTGGGCAATGAACTTTTTGTACAAGTATATTATGATCAAGCAAGTTTTCTATTTCCTAGTCCTCGCCCTACTTGTCTTCTGTAGGCCTACGCCTGCGGGAGCACGAGGGGCAGTGCTAGCCCTAGGCACTACGGTGGCAGGTAGCCGCTCCATTACTCAAGTCGTATCCGAGTTCCTTCTCGATGCGGGGATACGTATCACCGAACACAACGAGATGACTCTCCTCGAGAGTGGTAAGGAGAAGTTTGAGGATCTCTTCAGGCACATCCGAGATGCTCGACATCATATCCATCTCGAGTACTTCAACTTTCGCAACGACTCCATATCGACCCAGCTCTTCGACCTCTTGGCCCACAAGGCTGCCGAGGGTGTGGAGGTGCGTGCTCTCTTCGATGCCTTCGGCAATATGTCCAACGATAGTCCCCTCAAAGACGATTATCTAGACAGCCTCCGCACTCGAGGCATTCAGATCCACAAATACGACCCGATACGCTTCCCATGGATCAATCACATCTTCTCGCGAGACCACCGCAAGGTAGTAGTCATCGATGGCATCTACGGCTACCTAGGAGGCATGAACATCGCCGACTACTACATCAATGGCACGCCCAAGGTGGGCGAGTGGCGCGATATGCACTGCCGCATTACTGGCGATGCCGTCAAGGATCTGCAGGTGATCTTTGCCGATATGTGGCACCAAACCACCCAAGAGACCATAGGGGGGGAAGCATACTTCCCTGAGCTACCACCCGACTCTATCGCTCAGCCCCTAAGCCTAGCCATAGTCGATCGCAAGCCAAGCGAACAGCCTAGTACCCTACGTGATGCCTACGCCCTATCCATCACCGAGGCCGACAGCATAGTACGCATCGTCAATCCCTACTTCGTCCCCACGCGCTCTATCACCAAAGCTATCAAGGATGCCCTCGTCAAGGGGGTAGACGTACACATCATGGTATCGTCGCGCAGCGATATCCCCTTCACGCCCGATGCTATGCTACATAAGCTCCGCAAGCTCGCCAAGCGTGGAGCCAAAGTACACCTCTACACCAAGGGCTTTCATCACGCTAAGATCATGACCGTAGACGGGGAGCTAAGCACCCTGGGCTCGCTCAACCTCAATAGCCGTAGCCTGCGCTACGACTACGAAACCAACGTCTTCATCTTCGACCGAGCACAGACGACCAAGCTTGATTGCCTCTTCGTCCGAGACCAAGCGAGCTGTATTCTCCTTGATGATAGCTATTGGAAGAAGCGGAGCCTCTGGCGCAAGTTCGTCGGGTGGTTTGCCAACTTATTTACCCCTTTCCTCTAGTTTCGCTGGGCGCAAGCCTTCGTACTCAAGCGAGGTTTGCATTTGCGACGATTATTGTGTATCTTTGACATCGTTGCAAATCGTGAAGCAGTATTAACATTACAGTATGGACACTATTCTCTCTCTCGATCCATGGATCCTATGGCTGATTGGAGGCGTCGCACTCCTTATCCTTGAGATCTTAACCTCGAGCTTCTTGGTCGCCTGCTTCGGCATAGGAGCTCTAGGGGCAGTGCTACCAGCCGTGCTAGATGCAGACTGGGGACTACAGCTAGCCACGTTTGCTGTGATAAGCCTACTCGCTCTGCTCTTGGTACGCCCTATCGTGCTACGCTCGTATGGTGCTACCAAGCCTATCGCTACTGGCATCGAGGCTCTCGTAGGTAAGCGGGCTCGCCTAATGAACGACATTCCTCATGGAGCTGATTTTGGTGAGATTACCATCGATGGCGATGTATGGCGTGCTCGTGTAGAGCAGGGTATAGCCCTACCTGCTGGTACACTCGTAGAGGTCGTGGGCTTCGATAGCCTTGTACTAAGCATTCGTCCTATAGAGGAGGCACAGCATTGATCAGTTAGCATTTCATTATATCATTCATCGAATTATCATCCCACAAGGTATGCCTACAGGTGTTATTATTTTTGGCGCTATCGCGCTTTTGGTGATCTTCATCATCTCACGTGGTCTCAAGATTGTGCAGCAGTCGCAGACCATGATTATCGAACGACTCGGTAAGTACTACACGACACTCAGCTCGGGGGTTAATATCATCATCCCCTTCATCGACCAGCCACGCCCTATGCGCTGGCGCTACACTATCCCCTCAGGCAACGGCGACACAATAGTACGCTTCACCGAGGTAACGACGATCGACCTGCGTGAGACGGTCTACGACTTCCCTCGCCAAAGCGTGATCACCAAGGACAACGTGGTAACGGAGATCAATGCCATCCTATACTTCCAGATCGTAGATCCTATCCGTGCGATGTATGAGATCCAAAACCTACCTGATGCGATCGAGAAGCTCACGCAGACAAGCCTGCGTAACGTGATCGGAGAAATGGACCTCGACGAGACGCTTACGAGCCGCGACACGATCAACAGCAAGCTACGCACTATCCTCGACGACGCTACCAACAAGTGGGGTGTCAAGGTCAATCGCGTAGAGCTCCAAGACATCAACCCTCCACGTGACATACGTGATGCTATGGAGAAGCAGATGCGTGCCGAGCGAGACAAGCGAGCCCAGATCCTCAACGCCGAGGGGCAGAAAGAGGCCCTCATCCGTGGATCCGAGGGACGTATGCAGGAGTCGATCAACCATGCCGAGGGTGAGCGACAGGCACAGGTGCTACACGCCAAGGCCGAGGCCGATGCCAAGATCCTAACGGCCGAAGCCGAAGCTCAAGCCATTAGGCTCATCGCTGAGGCGGTGGCAGGCTCTGGGGCCAATCCCACACAGTATCTCATCGCTGTGCGCTACCTCGAGACACTCAAGGAGATGGCTAGTGGTCAGGACGGCAAGACGGTTTACCTCCCCTACGAGGCTACAGGCGTACTCAGCTCGCTAGGTGGCATCAAGGATCTGCTAGCAAGTAAGTAGGCAGCATCTCCTTAGTAGCCTCCCCTCTTAATCAGCGTACGAGAGGCTGTACATAGGATCGACCTATGTACAGCCTCTCGTGCGCTATGCCTCTAGACATACTCGATGAGCTCATCGGGGGCATTGACTAGGTAGACGCAGTCTGTGGCACGTGTTAGGGCAGTGTAGAGCCAGCGCACCATATTGCGATCGATAGGCAAGAGCTTCATCAGCCCTAGATCCACGAAGACACAACGCCACTGCCCTCCCTGGGCCTTATGAGCCGTAACAGCATAGCCATACTTCACCTCTAGAGCTCCCCAGTAGGGATCTTGGCGGATAGCCCGGCGCACGTCCACGACACCTCCATGTAGGCCATAGTCGGTAGCTAGAGCATTGTATAGCTCTAGGCGTTGGCTGTAGCTTCGCTGAGCCTGCTCGTCGTTCAGAGAAGTCAGTAGTAGGCGTACATCAAGCTCCTCATCGCGCTCGGGCAGGTATATAGTGGCATCGGCATAGCGTAGGCCATACATCTCGTGGTAGCGACGAATGCGCCGTAGCTCTATCATCTCACCATTGGCGATAAAGTCTAGCCGATCACGTCGCTTGGTGTAGAAGTAGTTGTTGCGCGCCACGATGAGCTGCTCGCCTCGTACTATCTCTTCATCGTAGTCAAGCACCTGGGCTCGGATACCGAGGTTAAACGTTAGGGCTCGTTTGTTGGAAGGGGTTGCCACGAGCACCTCTTCGCGCCCGTAGCGTCTGTAGGCCATATCTATGGTATCTACTAGGTCTACCCCCGTGATGAGGTGTAGGTCGCGGGGCTTGCCTATCCTTAGGTGCAGAGGTAGGGGCTCACCCTCGGTGGCATCGGGATGCTCGGCTAGAAGCTGGCGTAGCGCCGTGGCATGGTGTAGTATATCCGAATCGGCTTGTTGGCGCACCACCTCGGTCAGTTCGGCCTCATACACCCTAAGCCCATAGCGCCCCTCAAGAACCTCTCGGCTGAGGGCATCGCTGAGGCTACTCCCCACAGGAGGCAGCTGAGCAGTGTCGCCTACTACGATGAGCCTGCATGCGTCGGCCGACCAGACGTAAGCCAAGAGATCATCGAGGAGATGACCCGATCCGAAGGGACTGGGCTCGCTGCTACCTGCCCCTCCAGCTATCATCGAGGCCTCATCGACTATGAAGAGTGTCGATGCCTGCCCATGCTTACCGAGCTGATATCCTCCCCCCTCCTCGAGGCTAGCCGTATCAGCTCTGTAGATACGCCTATGTATCGTGGTGGCTGTACGGCCTGTCGTCTGCGAGAGGAGCTTGGCTGCACGCCCTGTCGTAGCCATCAGTTCTACGCTGACGCCAAGCTGCGCTATGCCTGCGGTGATCGCATTGAGGAGGGCTGTCTTGCCCGTACCAGCATAGCCACGTAGCACGAAGAGGCCATAGGGGTGGTCGTCGCACATGTAGCGAACGAATGTGGCCAAGGCCTCTCGCTGACCCGATGTCGGCTCGAAAGGCATCTGCGCCACGATCGTGGCATAAAGGATATCGTCTGTCATCAATAAATATTCGTATCTTCGCACCGTGAAGTTAGTCTTTTCAGAGAAATATTGCTAAATTTGGGGCTGATTAGATACAAACATAGCGTAGAGTAAACTAAACAAACTATACAAAAACGATGGACAAAGTTATTAAGGTATTGGTACTTGCCGTAGTGGGCGTGCTGGCTTACTTGACGGTAATGAGCGTATTGGCTCCCGAGCAGTTTGACCAGGAGCAGAGGAGCCGTGAGCTAGTGCTACAGAAGCAGCTCAAGAAGATCGCTGCCTACCAAGAGGCCTACGAATACGTACACCACCGCTTCGCTACCAAGGAAGACCTCATTGACTTCCTCAACAACGGTAAGGTTTACTACGTAACGGCCGAGGGAGACTACACCGATGCTATGCGCGAACAGGGCCTTACGGAGGCTGATGCAGCTGCCAAGGGGCTTATCAAGCGCGACACTACATGGATCGCGGCCAAGGATACTCTCCTCAAGGATGGTACTGATGTGGCTACGCTCTTCAAGGTGCTCAATACCGACAAGGAGATCAAGGTAGACACGGCTTTCATTCAGCAGGTGATCGGTAAGGATACGATCCCCGTATCGGTGTTCGAGGCTACTGTAGCCTTTGAAGACTACCTATCAGACCTTGATGAGGCTCGCATGAAGGAAAAGATCCGCCTCGCCCTAGAGCGCAAGAATGGCTTCGCAGGCCTACGCATTGGCTCGCTCCTAGAGGTGAAGAAGACTGGTAACTGGGAGTAATCTATCGGTAGCCACGAGAGAGGCTACAAGAGCAAGGCTTATGACCCAATACATGTCGGTCGGTGGACTAACCGCCATCCAAGCTGAACAAATGAATATGTCCATCCGACTCGCGTCGGATGGACTTACTTTTGCGATCAGCTACAACGCTCGTCCTCAGGAGATCTTCACACGAGGACATCTTCCTCTGGGCTATGGCTATAGAAGCTGGAGCGAAGCTGTGCGTGAGCTCTTCTATGCACACCCCGAGCTAAGCCTCCCCTATCGTCAGGTAGACCTCTACTACGAGCCTATGTACTCTGTATTGGTCCCCGAGGAGCTGTACGACCCTGCTGATCCTGCTGTATGGCTACGCACTATAGAGGCCGAGGAACGAGTGTCGGGCGACTCCTATGTGTACCTAGGGCGTCGTGTCATTGACGAAGAGAAGGTGATCGTATCGGCTTGGTACGCCGACTTATATCAGTTCGTACACCGCACTCATCTACAGCTGCACACCCACCCCTACTACATGCCAGTCCTCGAGAGGCGCAAGCTAATCTCTCGACAGAGGAGTGGTGCCGAGCTCTGTATGCTGATACGCCCCGAGGGGGCCGATTGCTTCATCCTACAGGCAGGCGAGCTCATCTTCCTCAATAGCTTCACCTTCGTCAATACTCAGGAGCAGACTGACCTCGTAGGCGAGCTCACCTACTATACCTTCTCGATATGGCGGGGCATGGGACTATCGACTACCGAGAGCCACCTATACCTATCCTATCCCCTAGGAGCCAAGCCCGAGGAGAGCCCTCTGCGTACCACGGCGGAGCGTCTATGCGGTGAACTGAGCTCGAGGCTAGCGCATATAGAGACAGAGGCCCTCTCTTGGCTGTAATCCCCTATTCATAGACCCCATATGCGTATCATTGGAGGCAAGCATAGACGTAGACGCTTTGATGTGCCTAAGAGCTTCAACGCTCGCCCTACGACCGACTTTGCCAAGGAAAACCTATTCAACGTCTTGATACATCTCATCGATCTCGATGGGGCGACAGCTCTCGACCTCTTCGCTGGTACGGGAAGTATCTCCATAGAGCTGGCATCACGTGGATGTGTGCGTGTAGTCGCCGTAGAGCAGAGGCGCGAGCATGCCTCGTTCGTGCGCTCTGTGGCCCTACAGCTGGGCGAGGAGCATTGCATCAGCGTATTGCAGACCGATGCCTTTAGGTATCTGCGTGCTGGCACGGGAGCTCCAGAGTTTGACTTCATCTTTGCCGACCCACCCTACAAGCTACAAGAGATCGCTACCCTCCCCGACCTAATCCTCTCTAGTGGGCGTCTACGCCCCGAGGGGCTCGTGGTAGTGGAGCACCCGAGCTCTTACTCCTTCGACACACATCCTCACTTCCTACAGCACCGAGAGTATGGCTCGGTCAACTTCAGCTTCTTTGTCGCCACACCTCTTGTAGTAGAAGGTAAGGAATAGGGAGCTTTTGTGCACGAAATGTTGTGTATTTGACCACTCTTGCGTACCTTTGTCGTGCAAACGATTTATCGAACAATTAAAAATAACGGTACAACAAAATGGGACAACCAGATGAAATCATCTGCCACTGCCAGGGCATCACGCGTGGGCAGATCGAGGAGGCAGTACGCAAGAACGGCTTTACGACTTTCGACGAAGTATCTGAGGCAACCGAAGCAGGTACGATCTGCGGTAGCTGTCAGGACGACATAGAGGCGATCATCGCTGAGATCAACGGCTAATCGCCCAACTCCCTACACAGCACAGCCCCCACTCAAGAGGTTTCTTGAGTGGGGGCTGTGCTGTGTAGCTCCAGAGTATCAGTGGTCGAAGAACTCTATCGCCCCCGTCGACAGGGCATAGAACGCACCCTTGATGATGATCTGCCCCTGCATCTCGAGCTCACGGAGAGCAGGGCTTGCCCTCCTAATCTGCTGGAGCGAATGCCTGATATTCCACACAGCTACATCGTGCGTGTACTGATAGTCACTGGCCGTACGTCCCTCGGGAGCCCCACAGCTACAGATAGCTGGTCTAATCTGCTCTAGGAGCCCCGTCAAGAGGCCGAGCTCTACGCCTTCGATAGCCCCACGGATAGCCCCACAATTCTCATGCCCCAGCACCAGGATGACCTTAGCTCCAGCCACTACACAGGCATATTCCATACTCGCTATCATGTCGTTGGTGGCATAGTTGCCTGCGACACGCCCTACGAAGATGTCACCAATGCCCTGGTCGAATATATCCTCTACGGGCACACGGCTGTCGATACAGCTCAATACGAAAGCCTTGGGATACTGCGAGGAATAACTCTGTCGAATGGCAAGAGAGTGATCGCGGACGGTATGCTCGCCACGGCTAAAGCGTTCGTTGCCATCCATCAAGTCCTGGAGCACCATGTGGGGCGTATAGCGTGCTTGCTCCTCGGCAGTCATGAAATGCACGGCATGATAGTTGAGTGCCTCTGTATGTACGAGTGTCCTGATCGGGGCCCGCAGGCTATTGATAACGGCTCGCTTGGCCTTGGATAGTAGTCCTTCTCGCCCTTTGGGAGCTTGTCTTTTGTCTCTATTCATTGTCATTTGCTTATCGAGCTACCGCATCTACAGAGACTCCCCTGTAGCACCCACCCGACTGCCTCCAAAGGTACGCAAAAAGCCTTGTTACTACCTATGCCCACTATCCACAGCAGGGGCACCTCATCAAATTCTTGTCATCTTCTTAATATATTGATTATCAAATCACATCTCTGTGTTCCTTTCTCCTGATCTCAGCTTTGTAGAGAAAGACTATCATTGATAATCAATGAGATATATTTTGATGCGGTGGCCCTGCCTACATCATATTCTATATTGGAGGAATGAAAGATCTGATCAGAGAGGACAAAGGGCCCTAAAGAGGCCTACATCGGCATGGCAGGCTGTGGCGTCTATACCCACGACAAACAAGAGTATAAAGGGCTAGAGTAGAGAGGGATGATGCTATGGACGAAAAACATCGAACTTTTGGGGCAAAAACATCGATGTTTTGAGGGAAAAAGTTCGATGTTTTTGGCCAAAAACATCGAACGATTTGATCCGAAGGAGAAGCCTATCTAGCCAAGCGGCCTTCGGTGGCTGAGCGATGCGCATTGTGTGTAGAGATACGAGGGGGGCTCTGTATCTACAGGTCATCGAAGTCTCCCTCATTGCTTGAGAGTACCCCTCCAAGAAATAGCAACACGACAGCCCAAAGGCGATCATTCAATATCGACGATGATCGACATTGAATATCGACCGAAGCGATCCTTATAGGAGGGTATCAGGGCTCCAGCGGCGACCCGATAGGAAGGGCTCGACACTCGGAGAGGAGCTAGGGAGATCTCGTTAGGTAGTATCTCTCTGAGATTGGCTAGCATAGGCAGACTAGTGCGAAGAAACGACACCCAGATGGCGTACGTATGGAATAAATCATTATTTTTGTGGCACTATTATAAGAACATTTAAGATTTTAGTACAACGATGTATTGGACACTTGAATTAGCCTCTAAGCTCGAGGATGCGCCTTGGCCCGCGACACGCGAAGAGCTTATCGACTATGCTCAGCGCTCGGGGGCACCTCTTGAGGTCATCGAAAACCTACAGGAGATGGAAGACGAGGGCGAGCTGTACGAAGCGATTGAAGACATTTGGCCAGACTATCCTAGCAAAGAAGACTTCTTCTTCGACGAAGAGGAATACTAGCGCGAGGGCAGTCTGCTCCTAGGTGTGTCGTCGCTTGGCTTCAAGACCATACCCAACACCCTAGTGGAAGTATGATGGACTCCCGAATAACTATCTCAAGCCTCTGTCTCTTGGTGCTATTGGCATCAAGTCAGGGGCTTCGTGCACAGTCGCCCTTGCCCCTAGGGCAATATCCCGAGCTACTATCCTACTCCAACCCTGGGAGCATCGCCACCACCCACACGCTAAATCTCCGTGTCGCCTATAGCTGGCAACAGACAGGTGCCGACACGCACACTCCCTACTACCTAGCCCTCGCCGATATGCCCGTGCGTGCACTAGGGCGTGAGCATGGAGTGGGGCTAGTGGCATCTACACAGAGGCTGGGAGCATTTCGCGATAGCGAGCTCGGGCTACGCTATGCCCTCCCGCTATCGCTTGGTCGCGGACGGCTACAGATAGGCCT
>JBHACB010000002.1:0-14510 GCA_041854325.1 Porphyromonas sp. | reverse complement strand
TTTGCACAGCCTTGGGCGAGAGGCATAGAGCTGTGGTCGTGGGGATTTGGCTATCTTTGTACACGCCAAGCTGTAGGAGCTCTCGAGCCTAGAGGCCATGATAGGGATAGTACAATTGGCAATTTCATAGACAAATACAAGATAGACTTCATGGTAATAGCAGTTGATTTTGACGGGACTATCGTCAAGCATCGCTACCCTGCGATAGGCGAGGAACGCCCCTTCGCTGTGGCCACGCTCAAGCTCCTCCAGCAGGAGGGGCACCGCCTCATCCTGTGGACTGTACGCGAGCATCAGGAGCTCGAGGACGCTGTCGCCTGGTGCAGGGCGCGCGGACTAGAGTTCTATGCCGTCAACAAGGACTTCCCCGAGGAAGACCCTAGTAGCACGAGCTACTCGCGCAAGCTCAAGGCCGACCTCTTCATCGACGATCGTAGCTTCGGTGGCCTACCCGACTGGGGTGTGGTCTACCACCGCATCAAGGCAGGCAAGGCACTCGATGGCGAGTGGGATCGCCTCTCGCTGGCCGACGATGACACGTACAAGGCCCCTCGAGGCTTTTGGGATAGACTTTTCGGTCGCTAACGGCAAGACACCCCCCTAGGCACGCATGACCCCCTTCTGGAGCTACCAACCCCTCGTGGACGTCCTCTATAGCGCCACGGCCCTTAGCTGGGTCGTGGCACTGGCGTTCGTGGTAGCTATACCAGGCCTAGCAGGTGTAGTAGTAGGTGCCTACCACTATGGGCAGGATGGGCGCGTGGGCTTCTACGTATCGCGCTTCGTCCCCTATATCGTCGGGGCGCGTATCGTGGAGCTCTCCAATGCCCTCTCGGGAGCCACCATCCTACTCTCGCTCACCACACGCCTCGGGCTGATAGAGACGCATCTCGAGCATAGTGCCTACTGGCTGTGGCTAGGCCTCTTCGCTGGGGGCATCATGCTCCTCTACTGCATAGGCAACGCCTCGTATGCCGTCTGGAGCACGCTCTACATGGGCTACTCGGCTGGGAGTGAGCTACGGCGCGACTACTTCGTCCTCGACCTCGTGCGTGCCCTCCTGCTCCTGCCCTTGACTCTAGTATGCCTCTCGGGGGTATCGCCTCAGGTCTGTGGCTGGATACTACTGGGGCTACTGCTGACCATACAAATACTGCGTATAGCTCGGGCAGTAAGCCGTCTAAGGGCGACCTCGGGAGGCTATATTTATATTTTTTTGTACCTTTGCACCCACGAAATACTACCGTGGATATACGTTGCCCTCTTGGTGGGTTACGAATCCGAGGTAGATTGGTTGCAGAGTATTGACAAATGAGCATCAAGAAGATCCTTATCTCCCAGCCTCAGCCCGAGACTGGCAAATCTCCCTACTACGATATAGCCTCCAAGCACGGCGCGGAGGCCACTTTCCGTTCGTTCATCGCTATCGAGGGGCTCTCTACGCGAGAGTTTCGTGATCAGAAGATCAACATCCTCGACCACACGGCGATCATCTTCACTACGCGCAAGGCTATGGAGCATTTCTTCCAGCTATCGGCCGAGCTGCGTGTGTCTATGCCCGATACGATGAAGTACTTCTGCATCAGTGAGCAGATAGCCAACTACCTACAGAAGTTCATCGTCTACCGCAAGCGCAAGGTCTTCTACCCCACGACAGGCAACCTCGAGGGGCTGATCGCTCTGATCTACAAGCATAGCAAGGAGAAGTACTTCATCCCTGCCCCCGAGGAGCACAAGACCGATATACAAGATATGCTCACGGCCAAGAAGATCGCCCACAGCACGGGTATCATGTTTCGCACGGTGGCTAGAGCGTTTACCGACGAGGAGAAGCAGGAGCCGTTTGACATGTACATCTTCTTCACACCCATAGGCGTGGCATCGCTACAGTCCAACTTCCCCGACTTCGTACAGGGCGACATCAAGATAGGTGCCTACGGCCCTGCCACGGCCAAGGCTATCGAGGAGGCAGGGCTACGGCTCGACCTCGCTCCCTCGCCCGAGGCCCCCTCTATGGCTCAGGCGCTCGACCTGTATCTCACCAAGGCCAACAAGAAGAAGTAACTCCCCCCACTCAAGCATACGGCGAGGCTGTCTCTCTAGTCCCTGAGACTGGCGGGGCAGCCTCGCCAACATTGGCCCACACGATGACGACTCCACAGCCCTGCACCCTCGCCAAGGGCGAGCGTATCCACCTCAAGCGAAGCATCGACGAGCTCTTCGCCAGAGGGCAGTCGTTCGTGTCGTATCCCCTGCGTGTGGTCTACCTGCTAGGTCCCGAGCCTCTGGAGGCTCGAGGGCAGATCATGGTGTCTGTGCCCAAGAAATACTTTCGCCGAGCCGTCAAGCGCAACCGCATCAAGCGTCTCGTACGCGAGGCCTATCGGCAGAGCAAGCATCCCTGGCTGTCGCTCCTCGAGGCGCATGGGCTCTATGGGCGCATCGCCTGGATGTGTGTAGCCAAGGAGCTCCCCGACTACGCCACGGTGGCTCGAGCCGTAGACAAAGCCCTGCGCCGTATAGCTCGCGATCGGGGGCTGTCGCCCTCCGAGCCTATCTCGCACCAGCCCTCCGATAGCCATGATAGCCCTACTGCGTAAGCTCTGCGTCTGGCTCTTGACGCTACCTATATACTTCTACAAGGGGGCTATATCGCCCATCCTACCGCCCTCGTGCCGGTTCACACCCTCGTGCTCTACCTATGCCCTCGAGGCCATCAAGAAGCATGGCCCCCTGCGAGGGCTCTACCTCGCTGTACGGCGTATCCTGCGCTGTCATCCATGGGGAGGGCATGGCCACGACCCTGTACCCTAGTCTAGAGCTATGCGCTATATCGACATCCATAGCCACCAGAGGGCTCAGCACGATGCCCACACCCTGCGCATAGAGAGCTGTCGCCCCGATGCCCCTCTCCCCGAGCATGGCTACTACAGCCTAGGCCTGCACCCCTGCCTAGAGGCCGACCACACGCCTCAGGCACTCGCCCTACTCGAGGCACAGGTGGCCTCAGCCCCTGGCCTCGTCGCCATCGGTGAGGCTGGCCTCGATAGGCTGTCGCCCGTGCCGTTGGCTACACAGACAGCCTATCTGGAGCGGCAGATCGCCCTGAGTGAGTCGCACGGCCTGCCCCTCATCATCCACTGCACACGAGCCTGGAGCGAGCTTCTAGCCCTGCACACGGCCCACGCGCCCAGTATGCCATGGATAGTACATGGCTATCGCAAGGGGGAGCATCTAGCTCATCAGCTCCTCGAGGCTGGCCTATACCTGAGCTTCGGGCGCTACTACCACCCCGACAGCCTACGTCTAGCCTACGAGGCTGGCCGCCTACTGCTCGAGACCGATGATGCCCCTGTAGCTATCGACAGTGTCTATGCCTCTGTCGCCCTCTCCCTAGCCCTACCCATAGAGACGCTCTGCGCTCACCTCGAGGCTCTCTGGCACAGCCTAGGCATAGAGCCTCGCTAGCCTCCCGATAGGGGAGAGGCCCGCGCCCCCCCTCATTCAGCCCCCTCGCCTCTACTCATCGCCCCTACCGAGAGGGAGGTAGAGAAGCGGAAGGCAGTATGCAAAAAAATTATTAGCTTTGGGAGACAAATGGATAGGTGGAGCGGACGCAATGGAGACAATCGGACGAATACCCACGACGATGGTGCTGTGGCTCGCGAGCCTATCCGGCACCCATCGGGCGGTGATGGGCTGTAGGGCTACTACGGCACATCATGGCTCTGTAGCTCGTATCTGCCACTGCGTATATTCGCCTACCCTATGGAGCTGACGACTACCGACCTAGGCGTACGTCTCATCGTACTCCTGCTCTATCTGAGCACTATCATCGGGGTGATAGCCACCGTGCTGAGCGAAAACCGCAATCCGCTCAAGGCCTCGGCCTGGGTCGTCATCGTGGGCTTCATCCCCGTACTAGGGCTCCTCTCCTATATCGTCTTCGGGCAGGATCAGCGTCGTCTGCACCGCATCAACAGACGCTTCTACCGTAGCCTCATGCGCCACCCCCTACAGCTCTCTATGCCCCATGCCGTGTCACAGAGCTCCGAGGCTGTGGCACATTGGGGTCAGCTCGTGCGCATGATAGAGCAGAGTGCCTCGAGCCCCCTGCTGGCCGTGTCGGCCATCGAGACCTTCACCTCGGGCGGGGCGATGTACGAGCGTCTATTTGCCGACCTCGCTCGTGCCAAGCACCACATCCATCTACAGGCCTATATATTCGATCAGGACAAGCTCTTCGACCGACTAACGGCCCTGCTCATCGACCGACGTGCCGAGGGTGTCGATGTGCGTATCATATACGACTACCTAGGGAGCTATGCCGTGGAGCGTAGGCGCTGGGAGGCTTTACAGAGCCTAGGTGTACAGACCTATGCCTTCCTGCCCGTGCATATACCACTGCTGTCGAGCACCGTCAACTATCGCAATCACCGCAAGGTCTGTGTGATCGACTCAGAGATAGGCTACGTCGGGGGGATGAACTTTGCCGACCGATACCTCGAGGGCGACCACCTCGGCCCATGGCGCGATACCCACTTTCGCCTCGAGGGCGATGCCGTAGCAGCCCTTCAGAGCTCCTTCCTGCTCGACTGGTACAGCGTATCGCGCCGTGTCGTCAATATGGACAAGCTCTTCGCCCTGCGTCGCCCCTCGCCCAGCCCTACACAGAGCGCCATACAGCTCATCATGGGTGGGCCTATAGATACCTACCCTCGCATCGAGCAGGCCTTCATCGGCATGGTGTCTCGAGCTCGTGAGCGCATACTGATCCAGACGCCCTACTTCCTGCCTACCGAGGCTCTGCACAAGGCGCTCACTATGGCTGCCCTCTCGGGTGTGCATGTGGAGGTTATGATCCCAGCCCATGGCGATAGTCGCTTCACCAGCTATGCCGTAGCCTCGTATATAGAGTCGCTCCTGGAGGTAGGCATCACCGTGCTACGCTATCAGGGAGGCTTCCTGCACTCCAAGCTCATGGTGGTCGATGGCTGTATCGCTGCGATAGGATCGGCCAATATGGACTTCCGTAGCCTCGAGCACAACTTCGAGATAGCAGGCATCGTCTACGATGAGTGCCTCGCCCAGGAGCTCGAGCGCATCCATGCCCACGACCGCGAGCAGTGCCTACAGCTATCACTCGTCGAGTGGCGACGTCGAGGCTATACCCAGCGCGCCATGGAGTCGGTGATGAGGCTCTTCGCCCCATTGCTCTAGGTGGTAGGGGGGGCAATAGCTGAGAGGCAGAGTAGTGATCCTAGTAGATAGTCCCAATCAATAATGATTATGCAGATACAAGCAAGATTTGACCACTTCAACTTCAATGTGCTCGACCTAGAGCGCAGTATGGCCTTCTACGACAAGGCTCTCGGGCTACGGGAGGTACGGCGCAAGGAGGCTAGCGATGGCTCGTTCGTCCTCGTCTATCTAGGGGATAGCGCAGGGCACTTCCAGCTCGAGCTTACGTGGCTACGCGATCGTAGCGAAGCCTACAACCTCGGTGAATGCGAATATCACCTCTGCGTGCGTGTGCCTGGCGACTACGATGCCGTGCGTGCCTACCACCGCGAGCTGGGCTGTATCGCCTACGAAAACCACAGCATGGGGCTCTACTTCATCACCGACCCCGACGGCTACTGGATCGAGGTACTGCCCGAGAAGTAGTAGCCCACCGAGAGGATGCAGAACGTATATGGCAGAGGGCGCAAGCGACTATCGCTTGCGCCCTCTGCCATATATCCCCTCTAGGCGGATGGTGTGAGGCTAATGCTTGAGGACCTCATGCAGGAAGGCGAGGTCGCGCCCATTGAACTTGCGAGCGAATAGGGCATCGCTCCCACGCAGACGCTCTAGATCGGGGCGAGCGAAGTCCGTTAGGCGATTGTCTGCCCACCCGATGAAGCGCATACAGCCCCGCGACTCATCGGCCGTATCGTAGATATTGGCCGAGAGAGGTGAATGCCACAGGTAGGTCTGGATGAAGATCTCGTCACAGCAGAAGCTATGGCGGTAGAGAGGCAAGATCTTATCGCGATCGGCAAGCATGGCCCGTACGAGTGTGTCGGTGATGCTCACCCACTGCGTCCCCTTGCGAAAGGCTATCGTCCTATGCCGACGTATGCCTAGGATGTACTGCAGGCGTAGGTAGAGAGCTCGTAGCATGCGCCTAAGGGCATGACCTGCGCCCGAGCCCTTGAAGTGGCGAGGGAAGAGGTGCACCCGATGTACCTTGCGCTCGAGCGAGGTCTCTAGGTCGTCGCCGTGATAGTAGCCTACGAACTCCTTGCCTGCGTGCTGCTCGAAGAAGCTATGGATGGCATCCTGACTCTTGAGCGGCAGGTCTACCCCCGAGAGCAGATGGTAGTAGCTATAGCTCGCCCTACGAGCAGCGGCCTCGAAGAGGCGAAACTCCGCCTCTGCCACCGACACATCGCCCCAGCGCACATCTATGGGATCCTCGATCCAGTACAGGCCTGCATGCCGAGTAGCTAGAGTGGGGCGCTGTGCCACCTTGCGGTCGAGGTGGATGTATAGGTCATTGCGCACGTCATCGAGGGCCTCGACGAGGAGCTCTAGGACGGCAAACTCATTGTGTGCCAAGATTAGGTAGGCGTGTCGGGCACTCATGGCTTCGATAGTAGGCGTTTGATAGCAAGCAGGGCATTCGCCATGGGGCGTACCCCTGGGATAGAGAAGAGGCGCGCTAGTCTCTCTACCGAGCTTGCCATGGCGATACCCGTACGTACGCCTCGTGGCAGACGCCAGTAGGTCTGCCACCACCTCTCGAAGAGCATGGTGTAGGCACGCCAAGGCTTCTCGCCTGTGTAGTGGAGCGTAGCCTCCCGATACACCCTAGACCAGTCGGCAGGCGTATAGTAGCGTAGGAAGTCGGCTCTATAGCTTGGTAGGACGAAGGTGCGGATGCCGTTGTAGAGAGGGCTTAGGTAGTGGATACGCCCTCGGCATACGATGTTGAGGACGTCCTGATCGGGGAACTCTAGGTAGGGTACTCGTAGGGCCTCGAGGAAGCGATCGGCCATGCGGTCGGCACGTAGTAGAGCGAGGTTCATCACTAGGAAGCCGGAGTTGATATACTGCCCAGGAGTACAGCCTAGCTTGGCGAAGCGATCCGCTTGATACTCTGTAGGTGCCTCGGCCACACCTGCCAGATAGCAGTCCCCGAGCTCTGTGCTGTGGTAGAGCTGGTGTAGGTCTTGGCGCACGATGATGTCGCAGTCCATATAGATAGCCCGATCCCACTCGGGGAGCTTGTCGGCTATCACGAGGCGGAAGTTGGCCGCTGCCGTGTACTTGGGGTCGACAAATGCCCCTTCTAGCTCCTCGCCTAGCTCTATGAAGCGGAAGCTCATACGCCCACTCCCCCCATCGAGCAGTGCCAGCCTAGCTTGGTAGTCGGCACTCAGAGGCTCGCTAAGCAGGCAGATCGCCTCATAGTATGCCTCGACTGGCGAGGCCTCCAGCACCGAGAGCAGAGCCGTAGCTGCAGGGACGAAGTAGCTCGGGGTAAAGGCTACGATGATAGGTACTCTAGACATCACACGAGATAGCAAGACAAGAGACTGACCGATAGGCACGGCCTACGGATCAGTCTCTTGTGGTTTAGGATGCTGGTGCTATACTATTCACCCAGCTTGAGGAGCACGGCACGGCTGCAGCGTGGGTCGTCGTAGTACATGTTCTCTACACCACCCTTGCTGTCCTTGCGGAGCTGGCTTTCGGATACGCCAAACTCCTTGACGAGGCAGTCGTAGATCACCTCTGCACGCTTGCGAGCGAGGAATACGTTGCGCTTCACGCTACCCGTACCTCTGTCTGCGAAGCCCGTTACGCTATACACCATGTTGGGGTTGGCCTTGATCACTTCAGCGAGGAAGCCGAGGTTCACACGATCCTTGTTGCTAAGCGTCCAGCGGTCGATAGGGAAGGTAACGAGGAGAGGCTGAGCAGCTACGTTCTCCTTGGTAACCTCGCGGTTGAGAGCAGCCTGGAGCTGACGACGGAGGTCGTCGTTGGTCTCCTGAAGCTGACCTACGCGCTCGCGGAGGTCGGCAAGTACATTCTCATTGACGCGGATCGTGGTGATGGTGCTACGCTCCCAGCCACGCTTGGGGAAGTTGTAGCTAAGCCCGATCGTAGCCGACAGGATACCTTCGCCATAGCGACCAGCTGTGTTGGTAGCTAGGCCACCATGGTTGGCCGAGATGTCCTCCTGGTCGAAGTGGTCGCCCACATAGGTGGCGCGCACGTCGAGGTTGAGGTCGAAGGCGCTGCTCAGGCGGAAGCGGTTAAGCAGACCGATACCACCATTCACCTCGTGCGAATACTTCTCAGAGATAGGTGCCCGATCGAGCGAGTGGGCGAAGCCAACGCTAGCGTAGGGGATGAACGAGTAGAAACGCTCAGGGTTGTAGCCGAAGATCATGTTCGATAGGTTGAACATCACATCAGCACGAGCATGCAGATAGTCCATCTGCGTTACATACAGAGGATAGCCTCTGTGACCACCCACGGGGTTGGTGTACACCTCACCAGTGAAGTTGCCATTGCCTAGGTACTTGTAGTTCTTGATGAAGCCACGATAGTTGCCCATGTTCGTATTGGGGCTGTTGATAGCGTTGTGGCCTGTCCAGCCCGAGATACCATTGTGGCGACCATAGGCGAGGCCTACGCGCACACCGATACCTGGCGTGAACCACTTACCCACATAGAGCTCTGCGCCTGGGGCGAGACGATCTAGGAAGGCCATCTGCTTGTCGTGATCACCGAAATAAATCTGACCACCGATACCGAAGCCGATGAACCAGTTGCTACCAAAGCGGTTGGTCTCGACACGATACTTGTCGGTGTTCTTTGACTCGACGGTTACCACCGAGTCTACTGCACCGTAGGTCTGTGCGCTAGCCACCTGTAGGCCAGCGAGAGCTACGAGAGCGAGAATACTTTTCTTTAACATATCCGTTTCTAACTATAAAGTTTCACATCCGTCCCGACCCTCCACCTGCCTCGATGAGGAGGATTGCAGAGTGTCGATTCCGGGGCAAAGTTAATAAACTTTAATCAAACAACAAATTTATACAACATTATGCCCTAGTTTCTTGCTCTCTACCGACGAGCCACGATCCATTCGTAGGCATTGCGGAAGGCCTGCATCCAGGGGCTGACCTCATGGAGTGCCTTAGCCTCCTCGGGGTAGTAGCCGCACTGCCAGGGGAAGATAGCGCGCTCGGGGTGAGGCATCATGGCTAGGTGGCGCCCATCGGCACTACATAGGCCAGCGATGCCCTCGGGCGAGCCATTGGGGTTGGCAGGGTAGGCATCGTAGGCATAGCGAGCCACCACCTGGTATCTGTCGCTAGCATAGGGCAGGGCAAACTTGCCCTCGCCGTGTGCTACCCATATGCCTAGCTGGCTACCAGAGAGATTGCCTAGCATCACGGACTGATTGGGGGGGATGGTGAGGGCCAAGAAGCTCGACTCGAAGCGTCCCGAGTCGTTGTGCATCATCTTGTGCTTGAGCTCGTGCTCGGGATAGAGCACCTCGAGCTCGGCCATGAGCTGACAGCCGTTGCAGATACCTAGGCTGAGGGTGTCGGGGCGTGCATAGAAGCGATCGAGCGTAGCCTTGGCGCGTTCGTTGAAGAGGATACCCGCCGCCCAGCCCTTGGCAGAGCCTAGGACGTCGCTATTGGAGAAGCCTCCGCAGAAGACGATGAGCTGTACATCATCGAGCGTCTCGCGGCCACTCGTCAGGTCGGTCAGGTGCACATCCTTGACGTCGAAGCCTGCTAGATAGAGGGCATACGCCATCTCTCGCTCGCCGTTGGTACCCTTGTCTCGCAGGATAGCGGCACGTACGCCACTGGGGGTCTTGCGGTCGGGGTCGAGCCCTAGGTCGCGGAGCTTGCCAGTGAAGCCCGAGGGGAAGGTGTAGGCAACGGGCTGTAGCTGGTAATGCTGGTAGCGTGCCTCAGCGAGGTCGGGGCGCGTCTGATGCTTGTCCATGAGGTACGAGCTATCGTACCAGAGGGTGCGCTTGGCGTTGATGTCTAGGCTTAGGCTCCGCTTGCCCTGCTCTATCCTGAGCGTGCGCTCAGCCGTGGGGCGCGCTATCATGGCGAAGCCAATGCTCGAGGCGCGTAGCACCTCCTCTACAGCCTCACGATCCTTGACCTGTAGCACCACACCGGGGTTCTCGGCAAAGAGGAGCTTGACGAGGTCGGTCTCGGGAATGGCGTTGAGGTCTACAGCGAGGCCTCCTCGCGTGTTGGCGAAACACATCTCGAGGAGTGTCGTGATCAGCCCCCCTGCCGATATATCGTGCCCTGCTAGGACGAGCCCGCTAGTGATGAGCTCCTGTACTGCAGCGAAGGCGTCACGGAAGTACTCGGGCTCATCGACCGATGGCGTCGTGTCGCCCAGCTTGCCGAGGCTCTGTGCAAAGGCCGATCCGCCTAGAGCCAGAGGGGCAAAGCTAAAGTCGATATGGTAGACGTAGCTATCGGGGTCGTTCTGTAGCACGGGCGATACGATCTGCTTGACGTCGCTCACCTCGCCTGCGGCGCTGATGATCACCGTACCTGGGCTGAGTACAGCCTCGCCTCCCTCGTACTTCTGCGTCATCGAGAGCGAATCCTTGCCCGTGGGAATATTGATGCCTAGGCTGATGGCAAACTGCGATGCAGCCTCTACAGCGTCGTATAGGCGAGCATCTTCGCCAGCGTTGCGACAGGGCCACATCCAGTTGGCACTCAGCGACACGCCCGATAGGCCATGTGCAAGGGGGGCGAAGACGATATTGGTCAGTGCCTCTGCGATAGCGAGCACCGAGCCTGCCACGGGGTCCACGAGGGCTGCTTGAGGGGCATGCCCGATAGTAGTAGCGATGCCATGTGTGCCATGGAAGTCGAGGGCCATGGCCCCGAGGTCGCTTAGGGGAAGCTGTAGCTCGCCTTGGCACTGCTGGCGTGCCACACGGCCCGTTACGGAGCGGTCTACCTTGTTGGTCAGCCAGTCCTTGCACGCTACGGCCTCCATGCGAAGTACGTCGTCGAGGTAGGCCTCGAGCTTGTCTTGCGTGTATATCGGGGCGGAGTAGTGGCGGTCGATGTGGCTATCGGTCATGATCGTCTTGGGCGAGCTACCGAACATATCGCTTAGGGCGAGGTCGATGGGCTTGTCGCCGTTGTCGCGCTCGAAGACGAGGCGCATATCGTCGGTCGTCTCCCCGACTACGTACAGAGGAGCGCGCTCGCGCTCGGCGATACGCTTCAGACGCTCTATGCTCGCCTCGGGGACGAGTAGCCCCATGCGTTCTTGGCTTTCGTTGCCGATGATCTCACGGGCCGATAGGGTGGGATCGCCCACGGGAAGGCGATCCATGGCGATGTGTCCACCGGTAGCCTCGACGAGCTCCGAGAGGCAGTTGAGGTGTCCCCCAGCTCCGTGGTCGTGGATAGAGACGATGGGGTTGTCGCTCGCCTCAGCCATGGCGCGCACTACGTTCTGCACGCGCTTCTGCATCTCGGGGTTGGCGCGCTGTATAGCATTGAGCTCGATAGTGCCAGCGTACTGACCTGTATTGACCGAGCTAACGGCTCCACCGCCCATGCCGATACGGTAGTTGTCGCCTCCCATGAGCACTACTTTGTCGCCAGTCTTGGGCTCACCCTTGAGAGCATTGTCGTGGCGAGCGTAGCCTACGCCACCAGCGAGCATGATCACCTTGTCGAAGCCATAGCGAGGCTCTCCCTCGGCCTCCTGATGCTCGTAGGTGAGTAGCGAGCCACAGATGAGGGGCTGACCGAACTTGTTGCCAAAGTCGCTAGCCCCATTGGACGCCTTGGTTAGGATCTGACGAGGCGTCTGATAACGCCAGGGACGTGCCTCGGTATGCGCCTCCCAGGGACGTGCCCCCTCGGTGCGTGGGTAGCTCGTCATGTACACCGCTGTACCTGCTAGGGGCAGGCTAGCCCTACCACCAGCCATACGGTCGCGTATCTCGCCTCCTGTGCCAGTGGCGGCACCATTGAAGGGCTCTACGGTGGTGGGGAAGTTGTGCGTCTCGGCCTTGAGGCTAAGGACGCTGTCTATCTCTGTCGTGTGGAAGAAGTCGGGCTTGTCGGCCGAGGCAGGGGCAAACTGCTCGATGCGTGGCCCCTTGACGAAGGCAACGTTGTCCTTATAGGCCGATACGAGTAGGTTGGGGTTTTGGGCACTCGTCTCCTTGATCATGGCGAAGAGACTGCTCTCTCGCTCCTCTGCGTCGATGATGAATGTGCCCCCGAATATCTTGTGCCTACAGTGCTCGCTATTGACCTGTGAGAAGCCGAAGAGCTCGCTATCGGTGAGTGGACGCCCGATGCGCTGTGACACCTCGCCTAGATAGGTGATTTCCTCCTCGCTTAGGGCTAGCCCCTCGGCCTCGTTGTAGCCACGTATGTCCTCGATGTAGCGAATGGGCTCGGGCTGTAGGTCTATGCGAAAGAGGTCTTGGTCGAGCCCTGCATACAGAGCCTGTAGCATGGGGTCGTACTCGGCATCGGCACTGCCTACGGGGTAGTATTCCTCTATGCGTACTACGCCTGCGATATTCATGTTCTGAATGATCTCTACGGCATTGGTACTCCAGGGGGTGATCATCTCACGGCGAGGCCCGACATAGTAGCCATCGAGGCGGTCGGCATCCACGGGCGTGGCATTGCTAAAGAGCCATACGAGCGCGCCTTGCGCCTCGCTATCGAGCTGTTGATTAGTCTCTAGGGCGATGATACTACCCGAGAGATTGCGAAAGAAGCTAATCATCTTGTTTTGTAAGCCTAATAGGTTGCACCATTTAAGCAACAAAGATACGACTTATCGACCAATATCTCACGCGCATCGCACCCGATATGTTCGGGAGCCCAACCCAGTACTTGCCCATCAGAAGTTCGTCCTAGATATACCTCTGATCACTAAGACCTAGTGGCCCGATGAGCACACGATGGTGCTCTACGGCGAGGGGCAGGGAGCTCTGCGCTTCGGGCGTATGGCCGAACGGCTTAGGTAGTACGCATTGGGCGTAAGGTCGGGGGCAAAAGCGACGAAACCGCACATAAGTGTAGCCTTGTGTGCGGTTTGTTGTGCGGCAGATGGAAGATGTTTATTCGTTTGTTTATAGATATTTATCCTTATTGTAGGGCAAGAGGCGTGCAGATACAGGCTTGTATGGCAGAGTAGAGCAGGGGTATCTTTGCCCTCGTTATCAATCAAAACGAACGATGAATAGACAATTGCTACATCTACTACTCGGTGCCGTGCTCTGTGGTACGGCCTCTGCGTATGCCGATGAGGATACTCTACCCGTGGATAGCCTCCGACTACTCGATGCTGTAGAGGTATCGGCCGATAGGGCGATGCGTACCACGCTGACGGCCGATAGGCCTCTGGCGCATACGCTCGTTAGCCCCCTACAGATGAAACGCTACGATATGAGCGACCTCACAGGCCTGACGGGGCGTGTGCCCAGCCTCTACATCCCCGACTATGGCTCCAAGCGTAGTACCGCTATCTATCTGCGTGGCGTGGGAGCGCGTAGCAGTGGGCAGACGATAGGCTTCTATGTCGATGGGGTGCCTTACCTCAACAAGTCGGGCTTCAACTTCGATCTCATCGGTATCAAGCAGGTCGAGGTACTCCGTGGTCCACAGGGGACGCTCTATGGGCGCAATGCCATGGCTGGGGCGATCAACCTGTACACCGTATCGGCCTTTGACAATGACCCTGGTCGTGCCAAGCTACGCCTCGGCGACTACCGTACACTGGAGGCCTCGCTCCTCGTCAACAAGCGTCTCGGTGAGGCATGGGGCATTAGCGCAGGGCTATCGCTGATGCGTCGCGATGGCTACACGCCCAACGTCACCACCGGAGCTCGCCAAGACAGCCTCAAGAGCCTCAATGCCTTCGCCAAGATAGAGTACCGCCCCAGTGCACGCTTTGGTGTAGCCTTATCGGCTCACCTCGATCGTGTCAGTCAGGGCGGATTTCCCTACCGCAGGGTAGCTGCCTCTGGCGAGGTGCTCCCCCTCGATGCTGGCGACCCTGCCACCTATGCACGTACTGGAGCGCAGATAGGCCTCAACCTCAAGTGGCAAGGCGACTGGTACACCTTCGTCTCCTCGACAGGCTACCAGCACCTATCCGATCGTACTCGGATGGATATGGATGGCTCGCCCCTCAAGGGCTTTCATGTGGAGCAACGTGGGCTACAGAATGCCGTAACGCAGGAGCTCGTATGGCGCAATGCGCACGCCTCCGACCGCTATCAGTGGAGCCTCGGGGCCTTTGCTTTCTACGATGCTGGCCGCCTCGATGTGCCCGTAACGCTACAGACTGGTGGGCTACGACTGCTGATACAGAGCCAGCTCGATAGGCTACACAAGCAGAACCCCCGTGCACCCTATATGAAGATAGATGCGAGCACCGATGTCCTCAACCCCAACTACTTTGAG
>JBHACB010000001.1:0-7631 GCA_041854325.1 Porphyromonas sp. | reverse complement strand
CTGTACCACAAAGATAGGAAATAGTTTTCAGATTATCAATACTTTGCCGGTTATGTGCCTCTACGGCCTAAGCCTTTCGGCCCCCTTTGTCTCATCGGGTAGCGGCGATCTATAAGGATCTTTGGTCGTCGTGGTTGATCGCCCTGCTGCGAGGAGGAGCTTGACGTTAGGTTCTTTGTCGGGTCTTTGGGCCGATGGTGAGAGGCTGTCGAGGAGTGTTTGCTACCCAGCTTGTGTACTAGTAGCCCCTGTATCAGCCCGCCTATCTGCCGGAGGACCACTGCCTCACGTACCTCGACGAGACAGCGTGCCACGCCCTCATAGGTCTCGACGAAGATGGTAGCCTGCCCATGCCCTACGGCCCGCACCGAGCCTTGGTGGACTACGGCCACATCGGGTGCACTGGTCGACCAGCTAATGGCCTCAGGAGCTATTTGCTCGAGCACGGCTATCGATACCTCCTCGCCCTGGCGTAGCGTCAGCTTCTCGTGGCTGAGGCGCAGGTCGGCCTTGGACGTTATAGGCGCAGGCTCATCGATGGCTACGACCTCGTCGAGGAAGTGGAGCAGACGCGAGAGCCCCGCAGGCATATGATCTTGGGAGGCGTGTAGGCGTACGTTGAGATGAGCCTGTCGAGTGTATTGGCTAGAGGCATTGCGCTCGCTACTCGTCTGTAGCTGGGGGCGTGTCTCGGCGAAGGTGGCGTGGAGCTTCTCCTCGCTACACTCCGTTACCAGTGCGTCAAACTCCACATCTATCGTATCGATCGAGAAATAAGGGATGGGGACAAGCGTCATCAGCGGCAGTGACAGCTCTAGCGAGTGCCCGTCCCTTTGGTATCTGAAGGAGACCACTACCGCCTCGCTGTCCCCAGCCTCATTTCTACGCATCGCTACGGCGTTGAGATACCTACGCGTGGCCATAGCCGCCTCGGCCTGTGCACTGATGCAGGCCTTGACGGGCTCGCCGAGCATCTGCTCGAAGGAGATGCTCTGGAGCTTGCTCTCGTAGGTCGTAGGGCTTGTGCTATTGGGGTTCATACTGCTACTTTTCTACTACCCTAGTGTTGCTGGGTATATCGTACTGATGGGTATCGCGCGCTCGCTGGAAGCCTCGCCACACACGTAGCTCGCGCACATGGCCACCGACGATGGTCAGCACCTCGAGCTCTCGACAGTTGGAGATGTCTACGAGGTCGTGATGCGCATGCTCGATAGAGAGATGCTTGAGCTGAGTGGCACCGGTGAGGTTGATCGTAGGGACGAAGCCAGAGCCCCAAGACTTGAGCCTTAGGGTGCGGAGCTTGGTCAGCCACGAGAAGTCGAGCGTAGGGCTGTGCTGTTCGCTCTGGCGTCTGCGACCATTGCCCTCGAGCTCTAGGCTGTACAGGTCGGGGACGTGCCCGAGGTCTAGGGTCTGCACGCGCGCTAGGTCGAGCCCCGTGATACGTAGAGCCAGCAGGCTATGCAGGTAGCTCAGGTCCTCTATCGTCCATAGAGGGTAGAGCGTATGCTGTATCTCGAGCCCACGCAGCTCACCTAGTGCCGCACGCTCGAGCCCCGAGGCGTAGAGAGGCATCGGGAGGCTCTTGGCTTGGCCTGTAGCTAGAGCGAAGGTGGGGGTGAGCTGCTTGGGGATCTCCTTGCCTGCACCCTCTTTGAGGGCTAGGGCTAGGTGCTCATCTCGTAGCTGTATGTACACCGACTGTGGAGCGACCGACTGCTCCATGGCTCCCATGACCTTGGCCAGCCCCGAGGGGAGATGGTCTTGGCGAGCACGCACTGCTACGTTGATGATGTGCTCGCTACGTAGCGAGCCACTCGAGGCCTCGCTCTCGGTGTAGGAGGCGATGAGCTGGCTCTCTCGGCTCGACTGGTTGGCGTGTACCACTATGTCGGTTACGTTGGCTCTAAACTTGATGTCGAGCGTATCGATCGACAGGTAGGGCACAGGCACTATGGTGAGCAGAGGCACACGTATCACGGCCTTGCGCCCATCGCTAATAAAGGAGAATGAGACCATGACGGCATCTCCGCCATCGAGCCCTACATCTCTGATATAGCTCCATGTCGATAGGGAGGCCTGTTCCTGAGCTCCGATACATGCCTTGAGGGGGCCGCCGATGAGGTGCCTAAAGGGGACGCTGTTTTGCTTGCCGTTGGCCATAGCTTTGTTGTTAATGGATGTGTCGGACTATGCCTAGGGGCAGGGCGCAGGGGCTATCGCCTGAAGGTGCTCGCCTCGCGCACACGGCGCTGGGCGGCCTCTACATCGCTGAGGATGTCGAGGGCACGCTTGGACTCCTGCTTGTTGATCTCTAGCCTCAGGCGGCAGTGCTTGCACTCAATATAGGATGCTGATATGAGCTCTACGATAGACGTCTCGATGAAGTGCCCGCACTTGGGGCATGCTAGCCCGGGCGTTCGCTGTTCTTTGATAGCCATAGTCTTATGGGGTCTTTTTATACTTACTTGGTTGCTAATATTCGTTGGTCTGTCGGGCATTGTTGCCGAGTACCCTAAGGACATCGGCCACTCCGCCAGGGATAGCCGTCTGCCCGAGGCGTACCTTGAAGGAGAAGTTGGTCATATGGCTCTGCTGTCCAGGGCCCTGCTCGTGAAAGACGGCCTTGGTGCTGCTAGGCTTGGCAGGCTCCTCCTCGGCGGTAACCACGAGCGAGAGACGCCAAGCGATGTGCCTGCGTGCATACTGATACCTATCGCCCTCGAGCTGCTGGTGGATAGCGATAGTACGCCCCGAGCTTATGGTGCGCTTGTAGGTCTGCCCTTGGTAGACGAAGACGCCATTGGCATACATCGAGAGCAGGGTCTTGTAGTTGCCTAGCTCTTGAGGCTTGCGTGCTATGCGGTCTGTCTCCCACAGGGTGACATAGGGGCGACCTAGGGAGAGAAGTACATAGCGCTTGGAGCCAAGGGGATGCTTGGCATCGCTCACGCAGTAGCACTCGGTGGTAGATGTGGGTGAGCCTTGGTGGCGCACTATCTTGAAGAGCAGATGGCGAGGGTTGTAGAGCGACTGTAGGACGTGTATCTCGTCGAGGTTGCACTGTGCTCCAGCCTGCTTGTCGTAGGCACGCGTCAGTATACTCGTCTCGCTCGGTGCGATGCTTCCTGGGCGCAGGAGGGGCACCTCTTGGTCGGGGCCACTCTGCTGTATCTGGAGGTGGCACTGGTAGGCGAACTCTGCCTCCTCGATGTGCAGTAGCGACAGAGGCACCAGCGTGAGTACTGGTATCTGTAGCGTCTGCCGACGACCCTGCTCGTCGGTGAACCCAAAGGACAGGGGGGGCCATGCGCTCTAGATCCTGCAAGATGCGCAGGTACTCCATGATGCCCATACGATCGGCTTGGAGCGTCGATATATAGGCATCCTGAAGGAGCTTGGCGAGGTCGATCGCTATACTGTTGTTGGCCATATCGGTATCCTCCTCTACTTGCTTGGAGCTATGGGCGTGCCTCGGGAGCTACCGCAGGTACCACCCTGAGCGTTACGGACTGTATAGCCTCGGCAGGGTAGTCGCGTAGCTTGTCGGCACCTATCTCGATGCGTAGCGATCGCTCGGTACGTGCCTCGAAGAGCTCTGCCGTCTGCTCCTCGTCTATGATCTGCCGGATGCTATCGCTGACCTCGTGGTCGAGGACGCGTCTGATGCTACCGAGTAGGGTAGCACCACCAGGGAGGGCGAATAGACCCTCGATCTCGCTGTGCCGTAGGACGTACTGCTCGCCGACGGCTAGCACGAGGTCTGCTATGGCCTCTACCTCGAGTTGCTGCTCCTCGTTGTAGAGCTTGTCGGTGTTGCCCTTGAGCGAGGAGAGCATTCTCTGAGCGATGTAGGCGATGAGCTCTTGGTTGTCGCCTAGGTCGTCGATGTACGAGAAGCCATTGGTGCGGTAGGCGATGCCCGACTGCTGCACCTCGTGCGTCAGCTTGCGTAGGATGAGGCGTGCTAGCTGCTCAGATAGGCGCGAGGCGATGCGGTGGCTCGCCTTGATGTTGGGTACCTTGACCTCGGTAACATCCTCTCCATCGAGTACAGCATATCGTATCCCCATGGTGAGCTCTCCTACATGCGCTAGGGGGATGACGCTCCCGCGGCCTGCGCTCTGTGAGGCGAGTTCCTGAGCATAGAGGTTGGCCTCGTGCTGTGCCTGCACCACATCGCGTAGTATAGAGGTTATTACTTGCTTGAGGTTTGTCATAACTGTTTATGCGCTTGATACATTGGATGGGTTATTTGCCTACGACGACGACTTTCTTCTCCTTGTCGCCAGCCGTGATGGTGTAGTTGCCAGCCTGGCCGAAGACGAAGACGACGCCCGTGTCGGTCGATACGCGCTCTACACTAGCCGATGGCTCGCACTTGATCAGGGAGGGCATATATAGCCCCTCGGTATTGCGGTAGGAGCAGGGGGCAGGTGTGCCCACCTCTACAGCTCCCTCGGGGACGTGTAGCTCGCCTAGGGGGTCGAAGGCCTCAATGGCACCATTGAGGTGCTCAAGTACGCATAGCAGGCCTCCAGGCATATCGGCGATAGAGGCCGAGATATCGAAGTCGATAGTGGTCTCGATGCTGTACTTGGAGTCGCGCATAGCCACGGAGTCTTTCTTGCTCGAGTATTCGGCCTCTTTCTTCTCCTCTTTCTTCTTCTTGTGCTCGGAGTAGAGCTTGAAGCCTAGTACACCAGCCTGTACGGCCGCCTTGGCCCACTTGCTGTTGGCTACATCCTTGGCGCGCTCGAGTAGCGACTTCTCTCCCGCCTTGTCGTCCTTGCTGTCCTTGGCCTCGCTAGGCTTGTCGCCAGCCTTGTCTTCGTCCTGTCCCTTGTCGCCTTGCTCACTCGTAGGCTTGTCGGTAGTGCTCGAGGCATCGCCGTCTTTCTTCTCCTTGTCGTCGCTACTGCCAGAGAGGGTCTTGCCTATCTTGCCCACCTCGGCCTCTAGGTCGAGGCCTTTCTTCTCGTCCTTGTCGTCTTTCTTCTTGGGCTCACTGGCTAGGGTGCGCTCTAGGTCGAGTGAAGAGGGCTGCATCAGACTAGCGGCTGCGTTGATCTTGGCCTTGAAGCCAATGCTCACCTTGTCGATCTGAAGGAAGCTGATAGGCACTAGCGAGATGAGGGGCACTAGGAGCTTGCGCCTGCGCCCGTGGTCGAGATACTCTAGCCCCACTGAGGTAGCTACCTGACCGCCCTTGTCATCCGAGATCAGCCCCATCTCCTTCATCGCCTGGAGGGTCGCCTTGTGCGCCTCATTCTGTGCCGATACACACGCCTTGAGGGGCGCACCTATCAGGTCGGCAAAGGGGATCTCCGAGAGCGAGCCGAATGCAGCCTGCCGTACGCTAGCGTAGTCGATAGCGTCGGCCTTGTTTACATCGCTCATGATGGTTGTCTACTTAGGGTGGTTAGCTGGGGCGTGGAGCTACGAGGACGATAGCCTTGCAGTCCTCACCGGCACGTATGTGGTAGGTGCCTGCCTCGTTGATAGTGAGCAGGGCGCACTCACCATTGTCCGATAGGCGTAGCCCTGTGCCCTCTGAGGCATCGGTGAGGCCCTGGAGGTCGTCTCCCCGCCCCCACTTGATCTGCTTAGGATCCCATAGCCCGCTAGGGTCGCGGTACGAGACCACGAGCGTATCGCCCGCAGACACCATGCTCTCGCTGGTCTTGAGCTCGCCCTTGGCATTGATGGTATCGACAGAGCTGGTAAGTATCTCGAGTACCTTGGCCATACCTGCTGGCAGGCTGTCTTGGCCTGCATGCACGTGTACGTCCATGGTGTACTCTACGCTGTACTTCGACTCCTGCATGGCCTTCGAGTCCTTCTTGCTCGATACACTGCCACTCATCTTGACCTTGGCACCAAAGAGCGGGACACCTGCGCGTACGGTAGCAGAGATGCTCGCACTCTTGGCCGTAGAGTCGACTACCTCGTTGGAGCTCGAGGAGGAGGCACTGATCTGTGCCTTGAACTGGATGTCGATCTCGTCGATGGCGATATAGGGAATGGGGACTATGGTGAGCAAGGGGACGATGAGCACCATCTGTCGGCCGCCTTGGATGTACTCAAACTTTACGTTGGTGGCCACCGTCTTGCCGTCTTTGTCGGTCTGTAGCCCTACTTTCTGTATAAACTCCCACGTCGTCTGTGCGGCCTGAGCCTGTGCATCGATACAGGCCGTAAGTGGCCCGCCTATGATCGACCCGAAGGGGATCGCCTGTAGGGCAGAGGTCGCCACTTGTGAGGGAGAGGTATCTATCTGTGCCATATTAATGTAGTGTTGATGTTGGGGGATGAGCTAGATAGAGCCCTCGCGCTATGAGGTAGGGGAGGAGGGGGAGGTGGCAGCGGCCTTGTAGACAAGGATGAGCTCCGAGAGCGAGAGGTCGAAGTTGAGGAGTAGATAGGCCCCTACGCCCAGCTTGGCTGTGGCGCGCTCCTTGCTACGTACGAGGCCTTTATAGTCGTTGGGACTATGCTCGGCAAAAGGCTTCTTGAGTGCTGCAGCTTGTAGATCGGCGAGGTTGTTTGCCTCGGGCGAGGGCGCTAGAGGGATCAGGACGAAGTCCTCCTTGGCTGTGGAGTGGAGCCCCTCGGGGGTCTTGTAGATGACCTCAAACTGTACATCGCTACCAGTGGCAGGGATCACGAACTGGTTGCCGTTGATGAGGAACTCGCCATCGGGCGAGCATACATCCATAGCATTGCCAATGAGCTCGAGCACCTTGGCCATCCCTGCTGGTAGGCTGTCCTGCGAGGCATGCACCTCTACATCCATCGTGTACTCGACGCTGTACTTCGACTCTGCCGTGCCGACGGAGTCTTTCTTGCTCGATACGGAGGCGTGCATACTATCGCTACCATAGCTCCTGTTGTATCCGAGCCCTACCTCGCCACGACGCCAGTCTACCGAGGCGCGACGCGAGGACTGGCTACTATACTGGCTCTGGCTGACCCTGGCTCGTTCGCTCTCGCTGTCTCTCTCCTCGGCAGAGGCCTGAGCCTTGATGTTGGCCTTGAACTTGATGTCGATCGAGTTGATGGCGATATAGGGGATGGGGACAATGCTGAGCATGGGGACGTTGAGGCGCACGAGCTTGCCCTCTTGGATGAACTGAAAGCAGACGTAGACAGCCTTCTTCTCTAGGACGACCTCCTCTACAGGTTTGCCACTGCTGTCGAGGATGGGCTTGCCATATCGGTCTAGGCTTGTCTTCTTCAGAGGGGTGCCGTCGGCCTTGAGTACGGGGACGTCCTCGAGGCCAACCTCACGGATGAAGTCTACCGTGGTTTGGGCGGCTAGACGCTGTGCACGGACGCAGGCCATGAGCGGACCGCCAATGATGTTGTCGAACGGGAGGGCCCTCAGCGCGCTGGTGGCGACTTGAGTAGGCTTTGAACTGATTACCTTGTTCATAATGATTGTGTATTGGTGTATCTGAGGCAAAGATAGCGACTATTTATGAAGGTAGCAAATATTTTCTACCTTATTTGTGCTAATATAAGGTTTTGCATTCAGCCTATATTTCGTCAAGTCCTCTGTGTATGCGGATCATAGCAATAGGAAGTGTGCTCTTGGATCGGCTGTTAGTTTAGGTATCGATGCAGGG